>NZ_JBVVAK010000065.1:0-47519 GCF_055792825.1 Microvirga sp. GN3 | reverse complement strand
GCAAGGCCGAGGCCCGAACGTTCGACGCGCTCTGGCGAGCGCTCGGTGACATCTGCGATTTGTTTGAGCCACATGAGTGTTGGAACTTCCTCAGGGCCACCGGATATGCGTCTGTTTAACCGTCCGATGCTCTAGTGCATCGGTCCCTTAAGCGACACATCGTTGACGCCGAAATCCGGGTCCACTTTTCGCTGACGCGGCCCGTTGAGTTCGCGACGCGTTCAGGCCATTCATTGTTCTCAGAGGGGGGAAATCCGCCCCAGCGGCCTGATGCTCTGATACTTAATGATGGTCTGCGTCCCGCCCTTTTCCTCGTAGCGCTTCGCCAGAACGAAACCGAGCTCGGGCGAGTAGAGATCCGTGTGTTCGGACGTCATCTTTCCGTCCGCGTTGAGGAAGCGGTTGCGCACCGCCAGGACGCTGTAGGAGCAGGAACCGAGCTGAAGCTGCTCTTGGCCTGTCACCGTCAGTTCCAATGAGATCAAGGCTCCCACTTTGCCCGGCTGGGCCGGTGCATAGGTGAGCGCCCGTCGGGCTTTCTGTTCGAGCGGGAAGACGGTACGCAGATCGGAGACGGGAATGTTGATGCTTCGGGCCGTGTCGTCGAAACGGCTGATCGGGAAGAACCCCCGGTAGTAGATCACATCCTGCTTTTTCCCACCCGGATACGAGTTCAACACATGGAAGAAGTGATCCGAAGCAGGTCGGACCTCCGCAATCGTCCCTTGGCGTTCCAGCACGAAGCCCAGCTTCGCGGTCTGGGCGGTTGGGCAATCGTCGCTCATAGCCGGAGAAGCGAGAAAGGCGGTCAAGATGAAGGAGAGAGCGCATCGAAACATGGCAGGGCTGCTCGGAGTTGTCGGCTGGGACGCCGCATCGGAAGGATTCCAATGGGTGAAATTCTATAACAATTATTCCTCTGGATTGGAATGCGGATGGAACGTTGCTGCTGCGCTTAAACAGCGTTTCGAATTGCTAAAAGGTAGCTACTTTCCTCAGAGGGCAGTTGATCTTAAGCCCTGTCCCGGATCAAATACCGCCACTGCATTTACGGATGCCCGAAAGGATATGAAGAATGGCTGAGAGGCCTCACCGTCGCACTCCCGATCAGCTTCGCTCACGGCTCTGGTTCGACAATCCCGACAACCCGGGCATGACCGCACTCTATCTGGAGCGCTACCTGAATTTCGGCCTCACCGGCAGGGAGCTGCAGGGCAAGAAGCCGATCATCGGCATTGCGCAGACGGGTTCCGATCTGTCCCCCTGCAACCGCCATCATCTTGAGCTCGCCAAGCGCGTGCGCGACGGTATCACGGCTGCAGGTGGCGTGCCTTTCGAGTTCCCGTGTCATCCGATTCAGGAGACGGGCAAGCGCCCCACGGCCTGCCTCGACCGCAACCTCGCTTATCTCTCTCTCGTCGAGGTTCTCTATGGTTATCCGCTCGACGGCGTCGTGCTGCTGACGGGCTGCGACAAGACTATGCCGGCCTGCCTCATGGCGGCGGCGACCGTGAACATTCCCGCCATCTCGCTTAATGTCGGTCCCATGCTCAATGGCTGGCATCATGGCGAGCGCACAGGCTCGGGCACCATCGTGTGGAAGGCGCGTGAGCGCCATGCGGCGGGCGATATCGACTATCAACAATTTATCGACATCGTCGGCTCATCCGCACCGTCCGTCGGTCATTGCAACACGATGGGTACGGCCTCGACGATGAACGCGCTGGCAGAGGCGCTCGGCATGTCCCTGCCGGGTTCCGCCGCAGTGCCCGCGCCTTACCGCGAGCGCGGACAGATGGCCTTCGAGACCGGCCTTCGCATCGTCGACATGGTGTGGGAGGATCTGAAGCCTTCCGATATCATGACCCGTGAAGCGTTCGAGAATGTCATCGTCGCCAATGCGGCGATCGGCGGTTCCACCAACGCACCGATCCACATCAACGCGATTGCCAAGCATATCGGTGTGCCGCTCGACAACAACGATTGGGAGCGTCTCGGCTTCGAGATCCCGCTTCTCGTGAACATGCAGCCTGCGGGCGAATATCTTGGCGAGGAGTATTACCGCGCCGGCGGTCTTCCGGCCGTTCTTGCCGAACTGATCGGCGCCGGAAAGATTCACGAGAACGCGCTGACCTGCACCGGCACGACCATCGGCGAGAACTGCAAGGGCAAGTTCACCTGGGATCACGACGTGATCCGCTCCTACGACAATCCGTTGAAGGAGAAGGCTGGCTTCCTCAACCTGAAGGGAACGCTTTTCGATTCCGCGATCATGAAGACGAGCGTGATCAGCAAGGAATTCCAGGAGCGCTATCTCAACAATCCCGAAGATCCGAATGCTTTCGAAGGCCGCGTGGTCGTGTTCGATGGGCCGGAGGATTATCACCACCGCATCGATGATCCGTCGCTCAACATCGACGAGCACACGATCCTCATCATGCGCGGGGCGGGCCCGGTGGGCTATCCGGGTGCCGCGGAAGTGGTGAACATGCAGCCGCCGGGCGCGCTCATCAAACGCGGCGTTCTCTCGCTGCCTTGTATCGGTGATGGACGCCAGTCCGGCACATCCGGCACGCCGTCGATCCTCAATGCTTCGCCGGAGGCTGCCATCGGCGGCGGGCTGGCCCTGTTGCAATCGGGCGATCGCATCCGCATCGATCTCAACAAGCGCAGCGCCGATATTCTTCTCTCGCCGGAAGAGCTGGAGAAGCGTCGCGCCGATCTCGAAGCCAGGGGCGGCTATGCTTATCCGGCGAGCCAGACGCCCTGGCAGGAGATCCAGCGCTCCATGGTCGATCAGCTCTCCGAGGGCATGACCCTGAAGCCGGCCGTGAAGTACCAGAAGGTCGCGCAGACCTTCGGCGTGCCGCGCGATAATCACTGATCTGCACGAAAGGGAACGGGGGCTGTCATGAACAGACTTCACGGAAAGACAGCCCTCGTCACGGCGGCAGGGCAGGGGATCGGACGCGCCACCGCGAAAGCCTTCCTTCGCGAAGGTGCGAAGGTCTGGGCGACGGATCTCGATGTGGCGAAGCTGGAGGGTCTCGAGGGCGCTGAGAGGCGCAGGCTCGATGTGCTCTCAAGTGCGGATGTCGAGCAACTCGTCGCCGAGGCCGGACCGTTCGATATTCTCGTCAATGCGGCCGGTTTCGTGCATCACGGCACGATCCTCGAATGCTCCGACAAGGATTGGGATTTTTCGTTCGACCTGAACGTGCGGTCCATGCATCGGACGATCAAGGCTGTGCTGCCGGGTATGCTGGAGAAGGGCAGGGGCTCCATCGTCAACATCGCCTCCGGCGCCTCCTCCGTGCGCGGTATCCCAAACCGGTATGTTTATGGGACGACGAAGGCCGCGGTAATCGGCCTGACCAAGGCGGTCGCGGCGGATTTCATCAAGCGCAGTGTCCGTGCCAACGCCATCTGCCCCGGCACGATTCAGTCGCCTTCGCTCGACGAGCGGATCGCGGCGCTTGCGGCGAGCTCCGGGCAGAGCCTGGAGACCGTGCGTCAGGCCTTCATCGACCGCCAGCCGATGGGGCGTCTCGGTACGGCAGAGGAGGTAGCGGCATTGGCTGTGTATCTCGCGTCGGATGAGGCGAGCTACACGACGGGGCATATCCACCTCGTCGATGGCGGGTTTGCGCTTTAATTTCGCACTTCGTGGGGATGGTTCACACGTGTCATTCCCGGCCGGAGATGGCAAAGCCATCGCAGGGGAAGGGAATCCATGGCGCTGAGCGTGTGAGTGGATCCCCTTCCCTCGCTTCGCTCGCCGGGGACGACATCCTTCTGATGTCATGGCCGTCCCCGAACTTGATCCGGGGACGGCCATCTCGATGCGGAAAAGCGGTGTGCTACAACCCATCGAGATCACCGGCACAAGGCCGGTGAAGACGAAGAGCGTGGCTTAAATTTATCGCCCCTTGTAAGGCGTCTCCGCCACCGGCGTCAGTGGACCCTTGCCGTCGAACCATGAGATCAGATTGTCAGCGACCAGCATACCCATGGCGTTGCGGGTATGGACCGAGGCGGAGGCGACGTGGGGGAGGAGCACCACGTGTTCCAGGTCGATCAGTTCCTGCGGAACGCGCGGCTCGTCCTCGTAGACATCGAGGCCTGCGCTGAGAATCGTGCCGGACTTGAGCGCGTCGATGAGCGCCTGCTCGTCGACGACGGTGCCGCGCGCGACGTTGATCAGAATGCCATTGGATCCTAACGCCTTCAGGACCTCCGCATTGATGAGATGCTTGGTCGAGGCACCGCCGGGAGTAATGATGATCAGCACGTCGCAAGCCTCAGCGAGGCCAGTCACGGTTGGGTAATAGGGATAGGCCACGTCGTCCTGCTGCGTGCGCCCGTGATAGGCGATGCTCACATCGAAGCCGGATAATCGTTTCGCGATGGCCTTGCCGATGCGTCCGAGACCGACGATGCCGATCTTCCTCTCGCGCAAGGTGGCCGACAGGGGAAAGGACGCCCTCAACCATTGTCCTTCGCGCAGGTAGCGGTCCGCCTGCGGAATCTTCCTCAACGTCGCGAGAAGGAGACCGAGAGTGAGATCGGCGACCTCATCGTCGAGAACGCCGGGCGTGTTGGTGACGACGATGTTGCGCTTGGCGGCCTCCGCCGCGTCCACATTGTCGTAGCCGACGCCGAAGCTCGAGATGATCTCCACCTTGGGCAGGCGATCGAGAAGGGTGGCGTCCACGCGACCGAAGAGCGTGGTGGTCGCCACACCACGAATGCGAGGGCCGACCTCCTTCAGAAAAGCCTCCTTGTCTGTCTGCTCCCACAGACGGTGAAGCGTGAAGGCCTTGTCCAGCGCCTCGATCACGATCGGCATCATCGGCGCTGTCATCAGGATATCGGTTCGGCTCATGGCGTTTCCTTGTGATGTCGGGTTAAAGAGCACAGCGTGCGACGCCGCCCTGGCGAAAGGCTTCGTCGATGATCTTGGCCTGCTGCTGGAGGGCGGCCTTCACGTCCTGCGGCAGGTCGAGCCAGTGGCAGCCGCGCAAGGCGGCCTCCAGGGCATAGAGCGCATTGAGGCTCACCTGCCGGGGCAGCATGAATTTCAGGCGGCGATAGGCCTCGACGGATCCCATGGAACGAAGTTCGCCAACCGTGTGGATGCCGGCGTCCTCCAGTCGGCTCTGCGTCACGGGACCGATCCCGGGCAGGGTGTCGATGGCGGCATCACTCAAGGGGACGGCTCCGGCTTTCGATGCTTCACGCGTTCACGGTAGAGCAAATAGAGCCCCGATGCGATGACGATGCCAGCCCCGACGAAGGTCCAAGAATCCGGCCAATCCCCGAAGAGGACGTAGCCTAAAACCAGCATCCAGATGATCTGGCTGTAGATGAAGGGGGACAGGATCGCCGCCGGAGCCCGGGCATGGGCGAGGACCAGCAGCCAATGGCCAAAGGCTCCATAAAAGCCCGTCGTCGCGAGAAGAAACCAGATCAGCGGCGAGGAGGGGGTGGACCATATCCAGGGCAGGATGGGAGTGACGAAGATGATCCCAGCGACACTCGAATAAAGGGTTGTGGTCGCGATGGAATCGCTCGAGGCCAGCATCCGCGTCACGATGCTGTAGAACGCATAGGCCACGGCGCCCATGAGCGACAGCAGGGCGGCGGGATGCATGGTGCCCAAGCCTGGCCGCGTGATGACGAGAATGCCGATGAAGCCGACGCCGATGGCGATCATACGTTGCCAGCCGATGCGTTCTCCCAGAAGGGGGCCTGCAAGAAGGGCCACAAGCAGCGGGGTTGCGAAGATGATGGACTGGGTCTCGACCAGCTGCAGGTATTGCAGGGCGAAGAAATTGCACAGGGTCGAGGCGAAGAGCAGGAACGAGCGGAGGAGCTGCAACGGGAGACGGCGCGTCCTCAGCGCCCCGGGCTGGGTCCGGGGGTTGATGACGAGGAAGGTGAGAAGAGCGGCCGAGATGTAGCGGGCCCAGACCGTGACCATGGGGTCGACGGAGCGATTCACCCATTTGGCCGTCGCATCGAGGCACGAAAAGCAGAACAACGCCGCACACATGAGGGCGATCCCCACCATGCGGTTCTGGCGCTGCGAGACGGCTTTTGACGAGGACGTGATAACGGTGTCGGCCATGCCGGGAATGCTAGCCGCTTAGCCGTCCCGAGACGAATGTCCGCCACGCACGAGGGCCGTGCGTGGCACACAGGGGTTCTAGCGCATCGTGCGGACCCAGAGGGCCACGTCAGTGAAAAGTGGGTCCAGTTTTCCGCGCTCGGCGATACGCTGATCCATAAAGGGAGCATCGGATTGGATCCCGAAAGCGCAAGTCCACTTTTGGATCCGATGCTCTAATCAGGCCGTCGCTGCCATCTCCGGTTCGCTGGAGGCTTCCAGCCCGTCTACCTCGTCATCGGTCTCGAAACCCGTCTGATCGGCTCCGGTGAGACCGGCGAGGTTCTTGGCGGCCTTGCGCAGGAGCTTGCGTAGCCGCTTGCGGTCCTTGTTGTCGAAGCCTTGCAGCAGCTCGCCCTCGACCTCTTCCCATAGGGCGTCGATAGCGGCCGCCTTGCGCTTGCCCTCCTTGGTGAGCTTCACGCGCACGACCCGGGCATCGCCGGGCTCGGTGTGGCGTTCCACTAGCTTCAAGCTGGAAAGGCGGGAGACCGTCTTGGAGGCGGTCGGCGGGCGCACCCGCAGGATGGCGGCCAACTCGCCCATGGTCATGGGACCGGAATTGCCGAGAGCCTGGAGGACCTGCTCTTGGCCGGCGAAGAGGCCGAGTTCCGAGAGCTTGTCGCCCGTGCGGCTTCGATGCAGGCGTGAGGCTTGAACCAGAGCCCATCCGACGCTCTTGATGCCCGGATGCGTGTTATCGGTATCCATGGTCCCTCGCTGTTCGAAGCGTTCTCCTTACCTACCATGGACGGGACTCATGACGGTACGATGACAAGCCGGCACACTATTAACAGGCTAAACAAATGGAAGCGCTCAGGCCTCTCGATTGAGGGCGCTTTCGTGCCAGCGGCGAAGAAGGGCATGATTGAGCGCTGCTAGGACGAGAAACAGGCCGATGCCGGTCGCGGCCAAAAGAACAAGAGCCGCAAACAGGCGCGGGATGTTGAGCCGGTACTGGCTTTCGATGATGCGGTAGGCGAGCCCTGAACCTGCCCCTGCGGACCCTGCGGCCATCTCGGCAACCACAGCCCCGATGAGTGATAATCCGCCCGCGATCCGCAGCCCCGCGAGAAAGGCCGGAAGGGCGGCCGGACGGCGCAGAAACCACAGGGCCTTCAGGCGCGCCCTCAGGCGTGCCAGCGGGCCTTGCGAGGCCGGAGCGCCATAAAGCTGGAACAGTTCCATCAGATTCCGGTCCACGGATTGCAGGCCGAGCATCGTGTTCGAGAGAACCGGAAAGAAGGCGACGAGCCACGCGCAGGTCAAGACAGCCACATCCTGCGGCATGTAGATCAGGAGCAGGGGCGCGATGGCGATGACCGGCGTGACCTGCAGCACGACGGCGAATGGATAGAGCGAATACTCGACGATCTTCGACAGGCTCAACAGCACCGCGAGCAACACACCGCCGAGAACGGCGAGGACGAGGGCGGTGAGCGTGGTGTTGAGCGTCGTCATGAGCGAGGCAGAGAGCAGCGACCAATCGGCGACGAGAGTTTGGGCGATCAGGCTCGGCGTGGGCAGGATATAGGGTGGGATGCCCCCGATGCGCACGATGGCTTCCCACGCGGCGATGGATGCCGCGAAGACGACAAGCGGCAGAACGATTTTCAAGGGGTTACCCTGCCGGCGTGCGGGCAGCGGAGCCGAGGTCATCACAACCGCTCCTCGGCTGTCTGATCGAGCAGAATCTGCGAGATCTCTCCGCAAAGTCGCGCATAGCGTGCGCTGGTGCGGAAATCCTTCGAGCGGGGGCCGGGCAGCTCGCCTTCGATCTCGGCGACGATGCGGCCCGGACGCGGGGACATGACTGCGATGCGGCTCGACAGATAGGCGCTCTCATAAACCGAATGGGTCACGAACACGACGGTGCAATGCAGTTCGCTCTGCACGCGCAGAAGGTCGTCGTTGAGCCGGAAGCGTGTGATCTCGTCGAGGGCGGCGAAGGGTTCGTCCATGAGAAGTAGCCGCGGCTTGAGCGACAACGCGCGCGCGATCGACACGCGCATCCTCATGCCGCCGGAGAGTTCGCGTGGATAGGCTTTCGCGAAATCGCTCAATCCGACGAGGGCCAGGCTCTCGGCGATGCGGTCTTGCGCACCGCGCTTGGACATGCCGCGAAGGCGCAACGGCAGCCACACATTGTCCGCCACATTCGCCCAGGGCATCAGCGTCGGATCCTGGAACACGAAGCCGATCTCGCTGCGATGATCCTCATCGGTCGAGCCTGGCCAAGTGACGCTTCCTTCCGTCGGCTGCGCAAGTCCCGCGATGAGGCGCAGCACCGTCGACTTGCCGCATCCCGAAGGCCCGAGGAGGGACACGAACTCGCCTGCGCGCACATCGAGATTGAAACCGGCAAGCGCCGTCACGCCGTTGGAGAAGATCTTCGTGATCTCTCTGAGAGAAACGAGCGCGGGCGAAAGCTGCGTCATGGGTGTAGCGACATGAAAAAGGCGTCGCTCTCCTCTTACTTCTTCAGGTTCAGCCCGACGCCCTTGTTCACGAACTGGAGCGTATAGGCCTTCCTGTAATCGAGGTCCGCCTTGAAGAGACCCGCCTTCACCATCTTGTCGAAGAAGTCCTTCATGCGCGCATCCGTCATGGCACCGATGCCGAGCGGTTGCGTGTCACCGGAATCGACGATGCCGTATTCCTTCATCTTGGCGTGGGAATAGGCCAGCAGTTCGTCCGTCATCTCCGGATTGTCGCGCTTGATGAGTTCTTTCGCTTTCGTGTTGTCGCCGTAGAGATAATTGTACCAGCCAATGGTCGAGGCATCGACGAAGCGCTGTACGAGATCGGGATTCTTCTCCATCACCTCGCGGCGGGTCTCCACCGTGGTGGAATAGGTGCTGAAGCCATGATCCGCGAGCAGGAACACGTTGGGCTTGAAGCCCGCGGCCTTCTCGATGGTCAGTGGATCGGAGGTGACATAGCCCTGCTGCACCGATGCCTTGTTGGCGATGAAGGGCGCCGGGTTGTAGCCGAAGGGCTTCACCTGCTCGTCCTTGAAGCCGTACTCGGCCTTCATCCATTGGAAGAAGGTGGCGACGCCGTCCTTGGACAGAAGAATGTCGTTCGATTTCTTCAGATCCGCGAAGGTGTCGAGGCCCTGGCCAGGATGGCTCAGCAGCACCTGCGGTTCCTTCTGGAAATGAGCCGCAACCACGATGGTGGGGATGTTCTTCTCCACAGCGGAGAGGGCCTGGATCATGCTGCCGCCCATGTAGAAGTCGAGCTTGCCGACGGTCATGAGCATGCGATTGCTGGCGCGAGGGCCGCCCGGCACGATGGCGACCTTGAGGCCGTATTTCTCGTAAGTCCCGTCGGCGACGGCCTGGTAGTAGCCGCCATGCTCGCCTTGCGCGATCCAGTTGGTGCCGAAGGTCACCTCTGTCAGCGGCTGTAGCGCCAGGGCGCTTCCGCCCAAACAGGCTGCAAACGCTCCCGTGATCCAAGCGTTCAGCTTCATCGCACTCACCTTCCGCTAAGGCAGGGCAAACGGCCTGCCATCCGAGGCACAGCTTCTGCGCGGTTCGGCAGGGCTTGGCAAGGTCTCCCGCCATCCGCAGTCATCACTGGCCTTGTACCGGTGATCCCGATTGCCCGAGGCGGCATGCTTTGCATTATCGGAATGGCCGGGACGAGCCCGGCCATAACGTCGAAAGTGTCATCCCTGGCGGGCCGCAGGCGAGGGAAGAGGATCCACTGTGACGTGCTGCCTCTATGGATTCCCTCCCCCTCCGCTGCGTTCCGGTCGGGAATGACACGGAGAGGATGTGAATCACTCCACGAACCAGGGATAGGTCCAGGTCTCCGTCAGTGCCCGGTTGCCGGCGCGCAGAAAGGCGCGCAGATCCGTGGATTGCCCCGGTTCCAGCTTCACGTCGATGGCGGCCCTGAAGCCGTTCGCGTGGCTGTTGGGCATGATGAAGGTATTGGTGATCTGCCCGGCGGAAGTGGAGGGGACGAGCTGCACCTGCTCCGGAGCGCCGAGATAGTAAGGCAGATTGCCGCCCGCGAAGTCGATGATGAATCGGCGATGTCGGGGATCGCTCGGCGCGTTCGACCCGCTGGCGCGCGGCGGGGTCTGGAAGGTGTTGATCGCCTTCCCGCCTGGATGCATGGCGCGGATCTCGGATGCAGCGCGCAGGCGGTAGGAGAGAACCACTTCCTGCCCCGGCTCGAAGGCCCGGTTCGGCTGCCAATAAGCCACGACGTTGTCGTGAGTCTCGTCTGGCGTCGGAATCTCGACCAGTTCGACCCAGCCCTCGCCCCATTGCCCGATGGGCTCGACCCAGTAGCCGGGACGCTGATGGTATGTGGCTTCGAGATCCTGGTAGTTTTCGAATGCCCGGTCGCGCTGCATCAGGCCGAAGCCGCGCGGATTGTTGTCGCTGAAGGACGAGATCGTCTTGCGGCTCGGGTTGCGCAGGGGCCGCCAGATCCACTCGCCCGCGCCGGACTGCATGAGAAGCCCGTCCGAATCGTGGATTTCCAGGCGGTAGTCGTCCGTCGGCTTCCGGTCGTTCTCGCCCTCGAAGAACATCGAGGTGAGGGGGGCGACACCCACATTGGTGATGGTCTGGCGCGGGAACAGCGTCGCCGTGACGTCGAGAGTCGTTTCCTTCGACGGGTAGATCTCGAACCGGTAGGCGCCGGCGACGGACGGGCTGTCGAGAAGGGCATAGACGATGGCCCGCTCGTCATTGGGCTTGGGCATCTCGACCCAGAATTCGCGGAAATGCGGAAACTCCTCCGCTTCGCCGCCTTCCACATTGATCGCGAGGCCTCGCGCCGAGAGGCCATATTTCTGATCCGATCCAAGGAAGCGGAAATAGCTCGCGCCGAGGAAGGCGATGACCTCGTCGAGCACTTTTGGGTTGTTCAGAGGGTAGTGGAGGCGAAAGCCCGCAAAGCCGAGATTGACCGGCAATGGCCGCTCGATCTTGTTGCGGCCGTAATCGAACAGCTCCCGCTGGTAGGGTACCGGGGTCGGAACGCCGTCGCGGATGATGTTCACCATCACCGGGCGCTGGTAGAGGAAGCCCGGATGGAAGAGCTGCATCCGGAACGGCCCGTTACCGGAGCCGAGCAGGGCCTTGTCCGGGCGGAAGCGGATATCCCGGTAATCGTCGAAGCTGAGCCGGTTGAGGGGCTCGGGCAGCTGCACCGCTGGCGCCTCGTAGGGGACGGCCGCAAGCTCGCGGGCCCGGCGCACCACGTCCTCGTAGCGGAACGGATTGGGTGCCGGTGCGCCGCTCTGCTGCTGAGCCCGGCTCTGCTGACTGAAAGCGGGCAGCGCGGTGGCTGCGAGCAGGCTTTGCAGAAGGGTACGGCGGGACAGGTTCGTCATGGCTGCGGAGCGTTCTCGACTGAAAGAGCAAAATGGCCGGAATTCGGGCTTTGGAATATGGGCCCGGATCTTCTTCCGTGTACCTGTCCCGCTTAATGGAGGCTGAATGGTGATGCGGGCAAGACACAGGTCCCGGCAGGGTTAAAAAAATCCTCTGAAAGGTCTGAAAAGCTCTTGTGATCCCTGACGAATATGCTTATTTCACCCCTGCCCAATTTCGCACGTGCCTGTGGTCGCGTGCCGGTTGGTGGGCATCCGGACAAGAGGCCGGACAGCCGCCCGAGAGCGACCTAGCTCTCGATACCCCTAACCGGCAGCCGGAGGCGAAAACCGGCGCACCTCGTTCTCAACGGGGGACGCAACTTAAAGCAACGACGAACGGGCTTTTTTGGTCTCGTTGGCCCTCCAAAGGTCAACACCGAAGAGGCTTGTTTATCATTGCCAGGCGTGCGGATGGAGTATCCCCATCCAATCCAAGGCAGCATCGTCGGGTGAAGAGCCCATCGCCGCTTCTCGTGTCTCCATCGCACGAAGCGGGATGTCATCTTCCCTCGCTGACGCCGGACGGCAGGAAATCTGATCGTCTGAACTTCAATCCGGAGGCTGGACAAGACCTCCATTGAACCTTTGGTGGGGAGAGCGCCATGACTCAGCGCATCCGTGAATTCCTGCGCAACCGACGTGAGGACGGCCCGTGCGTGGTCGTCGACCTCGAAGTCGTGCGCGACAACTATTCGAAGTTTGCCCGTGCGCTCCCCGACACGCGTGTGTTCTACGCCGTGAAGGCCAATCCGGAGCCGCAGGTGCTCAAGCTCCTGGCCGAGCTCGGCTCATGCTTCGACACGGCGTCCGTGGTCGAGATCCAGCTTGCGCTGGCTGCCGGCGCGACGCCTGACCGCGTCTCCTTCGGCAACACGATCAAGAAGGAGCGCGACATCGTGCGCGCTCTCGAGCTCGGTGTGCGCCTCTATGCGGTCGACTGCGAAGTCGAGGTCGAGAAGATCGTCCGCGCGGCTGCGACCGCCGGTGTCGATGCCTCCGAGGTGAAGGTGTTCTGCCGCATCCTGTGCGACGGCGCCGGCGCCGAGTGGCCGCTCTCCCGCAAGTTCGGCTGCGTGCCCGAGATGGCCGTGGACGTGCTGGAGCATGCCTATCGTCAGGGCCTCGAGGCTTACGGCGTGTCCTTCCACGTGGGCTCGCAGCAGCGCAACACGGAAGCCTGGGATCAGGCTCTCGGTTCCGCCTCCGCGATCTTCCGTGAATGCGCACATCGCGGCATCCACCTGTCGATGGTCAACCTCGGCGGCGGCTTCCCGACGAAGTACCTGAAGACGGTGCCTCAGGTGGAAGCCTACGGCGAGTCGATCTTCCGGGCGCTGTCGAAGCACTTCGGCAACCGCATCCCGGAGACGATCATCGAGCCGGGCCGCGGCATGGTCGGCAATGCGGGCGTCATCGAGGCCGAGGTCGTCCTCGTCTCGAAGAAGAGCCGCGACGAGGACGAGGTGCGCTGGGTCTATCTCGACATCGGCAAGTTCGGCGGTCTCGCCGAGACGATGGACGAGTCGATCCGCTACCCGATCCGCAGCGAGCGCGACGAGGACCGCAAGGTGCCGTGCGTGCTGGCCGGGCCGACCTGCGACTCGGCCGACGTTCTCTACGAGAAGGAGCCCTACCTGCTCCCCATCTCGCTGGAGATCGGCGACAAGGTGCTGATCGAGGGCACGGGCGCCTACACGACCACCTACTCGGCGGTCGCGTTCAACGGCTTCCCGCCGCTGAAGTCCTACGTGATCTAAAGCATTTTCCGCAAAAGTGGCTTGCCGGTTTTGCGGAAGAAAATGCGACTTTAGAAAGTCACGTCCCGCCTGCCTCGTGAAATGAGGCAGGCACCAACCTCCAAGAAGTTGTCCCGGACGGCCTGTTCAAGTTGTGAACAGGTGCGAGGGCTGTCGCTCACCCCACGTGTATTGGGAGGCCACGGCCATGATCACGATTCGCGAAGAAACCTTCCATGATGTCGATGCACGCGAGGCGCTGCTCGATGCCTGCTTCGGATCCGCCCGGTTCCAGAAGACCTGCGAACGCCTGCGCAAGGGCAGGATGCCGGCCGACGGCCTGTCCCTGGTCATCGACCGCGACGGTGAGATCATTGGTACCGTGCGCCTGTGGCACATCTCGGCCGGCCCGAATCGTGCGGCACTAATGCTGGGGCCCATCGCCATCGATCCGTCCGTGCAGAGCCTCGGCCTCGGCGGCAAGCTCATGCGCGAAGCGCTGAAGCGGGCGGTCGATCTCGGCCACAAGGCGGTGCTGCTGGTGGGTGATGCGCCCTATTACGAGCGCTTCGGCTTCTCGACGGAGAAGACGGGCTCGCTTTGGCTCCCGGGTCCCTACGAGCGCAATCGCTTCCTGGCGCTCGAGCTCGATGCGGGGGCGCTCGATGGCGCACGTGGCCTCGTCTCCGCGACCGGCGCCTTCGAGCAGAAGCCCGATCTCGGCGCTCTCGTCGCCGCTGCCGCGCAGGGCGCGCTGGCGGGCATCCGCTCGGCGCTCTGAGTCTGACTCTATCCTTCCGAGGGCTGCAAACGCGCGGCCCTCGGATTGGGCAGCGCGAAGGTAATGGCTGCTGCCGCGATCATGTAGGCGGCGAAGCCTAGACAGATCGCCTCAAGGCTTACCCCTGCATCGAACAGAAGCCCGATGGCCCCCGGCGTCGCGGCCGAGGCCACCACCATGATTGCGCCGGCGAGCGCGCGGATTTTGCCCAGATGCGTCGTCCCGAACAATTCGGCCAGAACGGCCGCGATCACCACATTGGTGCAGCCCGAGGTGAGACCGATCAGGCCGAAGAACACGAGCGGCAGATACGGCGCATCGAAGGCGGCGAGCGCGAAGGATGCCGCCGTCATGCCGGCGAGATAGAAATGGCTGAGGCGCACCGCTCCAAATCTGTCGACGAAGCTGCCAGCGCTCATGGCGACCACCACGGAGACCAGCGCGAAGAGCGTAATGCTGCTCGCCAGAAGCTCCAGCGACCAGTCCTTCAGATCCGCAATGAAGCGCTGGTGGAAGAAATACGCCGTCATGATCGCTGGATAGCCGATCATGGTGGGGATCAGCGCGAGAAAGCGCCAATCGCGCAGGATGTCGATCCAGCGCGGACCCGCGTCGCTCAAGGCTTTTTTTCGTGCCGCTCCCTCGAGATCCGGATCCTTCGCCTTGAGAACAAAGCCGAGCAGCCAGCCGATGGTCAGTGCGACCACGATCACGAGCGCGGCGATGCGCCAAGCGCCTGCCCAACCAAAAGCCGCGATCAGTGCGAGAGCGAGGGCAGGCAGGGTCGCTTCGCCGGCCGGAAAGCCGAGGGCCGCGATGCCCAAAGCCCTGCCGCGCACGCCTTCATGCAAACGGGCGGTGCTCATCACGCCCGCATGGCTGAGCATACCCTGGCCGAAGAGGCGCAAGGCAAAGAGGCTCAAGCCCAGCACGAGGATGCTGGACGCAAAGGACAGGCTGATGGCCGCTGCCGCCAGGCCAAGCATGGCCGTGGTGGCGTAAAGCCGGATATCGACCCGGTCGATGACGCTGCCGACCCAGATCATCAAAAGGCCCGAGGACAGGGTCGCGAGAGAGTAGATCGAGCCGAAGGCGCCGTGCGTCAGGCCGAAAGCCTCGCGGATATCCGGACCCGACAGGGAGATGAAGAAAGTCTGGCCGAAGGAGGACAGGAAGGTCAGTGCAAAGCCGAGGCCGATGATGCGCCAGTAATGCCTGAGAAGTTCATGAAATTTCATCGGTCACGGTCGGGTGATGAGACGGAGAGACCTGCGATCATGCAGCGCTGTTGCGCGATGTCGAGCGCGAAATCGGCATGGCAGCGCTGTCATTGTCATTCTGCCTTCGCCATCCGCAGGGAAATTGCTTCAAGAAGCTGGGAGTTGGCCCCGGGCATTGACCCCAAGGGCTCCTCAATCCTAGATGCGCCCAAATTCGCTGTTTGGCGTTTACCGTTTTCCATCACTGCTTTCGCAAGGAGACAGATCTGATGACCACTTGGCCCGTTCATGGTCGCATCACCGGCCCCATCGTCATGATCGGCTTCGGCTCGATCGGCAAAGGCATGCTGCCCCTGATCGAGCGGCATTTTGAGTTCGACAAGAACCGGTTCACGGTCATCGATCCCGTCGACACGGACCGCAGCATGCTCGATGTGCGCGGCATCACTCTCGTGCAGAAGGCTCTGACGCCTGACAATTACCGCGAAATCCTCACGCCCCTCCTCACGGAAGGTGGCGGTCAGGGATTCTGCGTGAACGTGTCGGTCGATACATCCTCGCGAGCCATCATGGAGCTGTGTCGCGAACTCGGCGCGCTCTACATCGACACCGTGGCCGAGCCCTGGGCTGGCTTCTATTTCGACAAGAGCGCGGGGCCTGAGGCCCGCACCAACTACATGCTGCGCGAGAACATCCTCGATGCGCGCCGAAAGAGCCCCGGCGGCTCCACCGCGGTGAATTGCTGCGGCGCCAATCCCGGCATGGTGTCCTGGTTCGTGAAGCAGGCGCTTCTCAATATTGCCAAGGATATCGGTCTCGAGCACGAAGAACCGAAGACGCGCGAGGAATGGGCCGGTCTCATGCAGCGCGTCGGCGTGAAGGGCATCCACATCGCCGAGCGTGACACCCAGCGCGCGGAGCATCCGAAGCCCATGGGCGTCTTCGTGAACACTTGGTCCGTGGAGGGCTTCGTATCGGAAGGCGTGCAGCCGGCGGAGCTCGGCTGGGGTACGCACGAGACCTGGATGCCGGAGAATGGCCGCACCCATACGAAGGGTAGCGGCGCGGCCATCTATCTGCTTCAGCCCGGCGCCAACACGCGCGTCCGTTCCTGGTGCCCTACGCCCGGGCCGCAATACGGCTTCCTGGTCACCCATAACGAGGCGATCTCGATCGCAGACTATTTTACCGTTCGCGAGGGTGACAAGGCCGTCTATCGGCCGACCTGCCACTATGCCTACCACCCGGCGAACGACGCGGTGCTCTCGCTTCACGAGATGTTCGGCAATGAGGGCAAAGTGCAGGAGAATCACCATATCCTCACCGAGAATGAGATCGTGGACGGCAAGGACGAACTCGGCGTGCTGCTCTATGGGCACGGCAAGAATGCCTATTGGTATGGCTCGCAGCTCTCCATCGAGGAGACCCGCAAGCTTGCGCCTTACCAGAACGCCACCGGCCTCCAGGTGACCTCCGCCGTGCTTGCAGGCATGGTGTGGGCGCTGGAGAATCCGAATGCCGGCATCGTCGAGGCCGACGACATCGATTTCCGCCGCTGCCTCGAAGTGCAGCTACCCTATCTCGGTCCGGTAAACGGCTACTACACGGACTGGACCCCGCTCGACGACCGTCCTGGCTTCTTCCCGGAGGATATCGATACGTCCGATCCGTGGCAGTTCCGGAACATCCTGGTGCGGTAACCACGCGCGTCATGGCCGGCCTTGTGCCGGCCATCCACATCTTCTGTTCCTGAACAAAGCAAGGCGTGGATACCCGGGACAAGTCCGGGCATGACGGTTGGAGTGAGCTGAGATGCCCCATTTCGAGGAATTCTACGCCAACAAGCTCCGTGGCGGCCTTGGCGTCGTCGATGCCGAAAGCCTGCTCGACCTGCGGGGCGTCTCGCGCGAAAAGGCGGAGGCCTCGATTCAGGACATGCTGGAGCGCAGCCGCTTCGCTGCAGCGAAGTCAGTGGCCATCCGTCTCGATCCGCCGCCGGAAGGCGGCGGCGAGACCCTGTTCCAGCCGGTCGGCAAGGCTCTGCTCGAGGCCAAGAAGCGCGGCTGGATCGACAGGCTGCAGACCCTGCCGGCGCAGGACGGTCTGGGATTCTATGTGGTGCTGGCCGGAAAGCCGGAGCGCGAGGCTTAAGCCTGTATTTTCTGCCGGCGTGTGCGCGGCCTCCGCCAAAGACTGCGCAGAAAACCCATCAGAAGAAGAACGCCGCCCCAGACGGCAATGAAGCCGATGGCGGTCGAGAGGATGCCTTCTTCCGTCACCGGCACGGCCGGCTCGAAATCGCGGTAGACCGCCTCCATCACATCCTGGTCTCCGTCGCGCACCATCAGGGCAACGCGAGAGAAGGGGCCTGCTTGCATCATGGTTCTGCGATGATTCTCCAGCCGGCCCAGACGCTCCACATTGGCCTGCATGGCGGTGCCCTGGCGGCTGACGAAATCGTCCGCGTTGGAGCGTAGGCGAACGATGGCGCTCTCCCGCGTCTCGCCGCTCGCCTGCGCATCGGCATCGAAGCGCGTGATCACCTGCTGCAGCTCGTCGATCGCGCCGCCGAGACGCTGACGGTATTGCTGTGCGAATTCCGGGCCTTGCGAGGCGACGATGCCGCCGCACAGCCCACAACCGAATGCAATGATGCGAATGACCCGAGACAAGCTTGACCTCTTTTAAGGCTCAAGAGCCTTGAGGATATCTTGTTCCATCACCTCGTCGAGGACCTTGGGGACCTTCAGGGCCCTGGTCTTCCGGCCCGGCTCCATCACGAGGATCACGGTCTCGATGCCCGGACAGCCGGGATCGTTGCAGGCGATCTCGTTGACCGCAAAGGCCGTATCCGGCGAGACCTGAAGAGCCGCACGGGCGAGATCCTTCACTCGGTCGATGGCCTGCTTGTCAGGCTTCGGCAGACCGAAGGACCCTCTCAGGAAGGCACCGAACAGAGCCACGGGCGATCTCAAGTCGGCAGGGTCAGGATGCCGGCCTGACCGTCCTCGCAGCCGAAGGCGAGGCGTTTACCGCCCTTGTCCCAGGCCATGGACGTAATCCCGCTGTCCTTGACGGCGGGGCGGACAAGAAGCTCGGAGGCATCGTTGAGACGGATGAGCAGGATGCAGCCATCCTCGTAGCCCACCGCCAGCACATAGGTGTTGGGATGGAAAGCCACACGGCTGACCTTGGCCGGACGTACACCGCATTCCCGCGGCGCCTTGCCCATGGGGCCTTCCTTCGATTCGAACGGCCAGATGATGGCCGCTTCGGCACCGGAGGTGGCGAGCCACTTGCCGTCGCCCGACCAAGACAGGGAGCGCGTCTTCGACGGATAGCCGCTCATCCGCATGTGGCCCTTGTCGGGGATGAGCCGCCAGCCGTGAAGCGCGTTCTCCTGCATGGAGGTCACGACGAAGCGGGCATCCGGTGACCAGGTGACGTCGAGATGGGAGCCCTTCCATTCGAGCGCCTCGGGTTTGGCTTCCACGTTGGGAAACCAGAGCGTCGCGCCGTTGTAATGGGAAATCGCCAGCCGGTAGCCCTTGGGCGCGAAGGCGAGGCCGCGCGCGGCGGAGGGCACTTCAAGAGTCTTCTCCCGGCCCTTGTCGTCGCGGGCGATCACGCGCTTGCCGGCGCCGTAGGCAAAGGCGCCGCCGGCATTGACGGCAAGCGAGTCGATCCAGGCTCCCTTGGTCTCGGCCAGGGTCTTCGTGGAACCGTCAGCGCCGGTAACGACGACGCGGCCGTCGTCTCCGCCGGTCACGAAGCGCTCGCCGTCGCTCGCTGCCGCCAGAACGCCCGCATCGGGATGAACCTCGACACGATGGCTTTCGCCGTCCTTGCTGAGAAGAACGCCGCCGTCGCCGAGACCGAAGGCGGCCGTGCCTTTGAGCCAGCCGATGGCCGTGACATGCGCGCCTGCCGTCACGGGCGCCACATTCTGGGTCAAGGACGGCGCGGTTCCAGTACTCATCAAAACGATCCCTTCATGTGCGCTGCCCATAACATAGTTTGGCTGGTTGCGGGCAGGGGCATCACGAATTTCTCAAAGGCGGTGATCTACCAATGAGTCCCAGGATTAGGACTTCTGAGCCGTAGCCCGTTCCAGCTTATTGCCTGAGACTACGCGCTCAAAAACGGAGTGATTGAATGCGAGTTCTGGCTTTGGCGACCTTTGCCCTTGCAGGTGTCCTGTCGGCGCAGGTGTCGGCCCAGGAGCAGAGCGCGGAATCCTCCGCGAGGGAGGCGCAGAAGGCCGCCTGCCAGCAGGAAGCCAACCTGATCTACAGGACGAGCAGCCGGGGCATCGGCATGGGTGAGGATGCCCGCAACCAGATCATCGCCGCCCGCAGGGCCCACGTGCGCGACTGCATGTTGCGGGCAGGCCTGGCCCCGGGCTGAGCCCCGAGGCCGTCAGACGGCTGTTTTATGCCGCGCAGGCCAGAAACCCTTCCTTGATCGCCTTCTCGTTCAGGTCGCGGCCGATGAAGACCACCTTGGAAGTGTGCTTCTCGCCCGGCTTCCACTCGCCTTGCACGTCGCCGTCCAGGATCATGTGCACGCCCTGGAAGACAAAGCGCTTCGGCTCGTTCGGGAACGCGACGATGCCCTTGCAGCGCAGGATGTTCGGACCTTCGACCTGGGTCAGGTTCGAGATCCACGGCATGAACTTCTCCGGATCCACTTCGCCATCGATGGCGACGGAGACGGACTGCATCTCCTCGTCGTGATGATGGTGATGGCCTTCCTCCAGGAAGTCGGGCTCGAGCTCGATGATGCGGTCGAGATCGAAGGCCTTGCGGTCGAGGACTTCCGAGATCGGGATGGCGCAGTTCTGGGTCCGGTGGACCTTGGCGTAGGGATTGATGGCGCGGATGCGCGCCTCGACCTCTTCCAGTTCCCCCTCGGAGACGAGATCGATCTTGTTGAGGATGATCACGTCCGCGAAGGCGATCTGGTTCTTGGCCTCGGGCGCATCCTTCAGCCGGTCGGAGAGCCACTTGGCGTCCGCCACCGTCACCACCGCGTCGAGCCGCGCGGTGTCGGACACGTCCTGGTCCATGAAGAAGGTCTGAGCCACAGGAGCCGGATCGGCAAGACCGGTGGTCTCGACGATGATGGCGTCGAACTTGCCCTTACGCTTCATCAGTCCGTCGAGGATGCGGATCAGGTCGCCGCGCACGGTGCAGCAGATGCAGCCGTTGTTCATCTCGAACACTTCCTCGTCGGCGCCGACGACGAGCTCGTTGTCGATGCCGATCTCGCCGAACTCGTTGACGATCACGGCATATTTCTTGCCGTGCTGCTCGGTGAGGATGCGGTTCAAAAGCGTGGTCTTGCCGGCGCCGAGATAGCCTGTGAGGACGGTGACGGGAATCTTGTCGGTCATCGGATGGGTCCGCAACGTTCGTCTCCCACGAGCGGGGAGGGTGGTTGATCAGCTCGACAGGGCCGTGCTGAAAGCCCTTATATTGTGTCTCATCATGTCAATGTAAGTGGCAGCTGGGCCATTGCCGTCCGAGAGTGCGTCGGAATAGACCTTGGAGCCGATCTTCGCGCCGGTTTCCTTAGCGATACGCTCCATCAGGCGGATATCGGAGACGTTCTCCACGAAGATTGCGGTGATCTTCTCGCGTTTGATCTGCTGAATGATCCGGGCCACGTCCTTGGCCGAGGCCTCCGACTCGGTGGAGACGCCCTGAGGCGCGACGAAGTCGATCCCATAGGCCTCCTCGAAATAGCGGAAAGCATCGTGGGAGGTGATGATCCTGCGGCGCTCGGCGGGAATGCCGGCGACGAGGCTCTTCACCTCGGCATCCAACGCATCGAGCTGCTTGAGATAAGCGCTCGCATTGGCCTCGTACGTCGCCTTGCCCGCTTCATCCGCGGCGATCAGCGCATCTCGAATACCGACGACGTAAATCTTCGCATTGCCGATGCTCTGCCAGGCATGGGGATCAGCGCCGCCATGGCCGTGATCATGCCCGTGGCCTTCATCGTCACTCTTCAGAGGCTTCACACCCTTGGCGGCCTCGACCTTCACGGCCTTGGTACCGGAGGATTTCACGAGACGGTCGATCCAGCCCTCGAATTTCAGGCCATTGGTGAAGACGATTGTCGCCTCAGACAGGCGCCGTCCATCGGCCGGCGTCGGCGAATAGACATGCGCATCGCCGTTCGGGCCGACGAGGGTGGCGACCTCGACGCGCTCGCCGCCCACGTTGCGCACCATGTCGCCGAGGATCGAGAAGGTCGCGACCACCTTCAGCTTGTCGGCGTTCTGTGCCGCCACCGGCAGCGACGATGCGGCAAGGGTGAGGCATCCTGCCAGAAGGGATACGGCAGCTCTTCGCGTCAGCATGGGTCTTGATCCTTATGAAGGAGGTCAGGCTTCCAGGTGCTTGCCGGGCCATGCGAGCCGCAGCAGGCCGCCCTCGCGCCCCAGCACGAGGGAGATCACATAGACGGCACCGGCCGAGAGGATGATCGCCGGCCCCGCGGGCAGTTCCGCATGGAACGAGAGCAGCAGGCCGCTCAATCCCGAGACGATGCCGATGACGACGGAGACCAGCATCATCATGGTGATGTCATTGGTCCAGAAGCGGGACGCGGCGGCAGGCAGCATCATCATGCCGACCGCCAGCAGGGTTCCGAGCGCATGAAATCCTCCGACGAGGTTCATGACGACGAGGCCTAAGAAGATCAGATGCGTTGGCGTGCCGGCATGGCTCACGGAACGCAGGAAGACCGGGTCCACGCATTCAAGCACGAGCGGGCGGTAGAGCACGGCGAGCGCCAGCACAGTGATGGTGGAAATGGAGGCGATCAGAAGCAGCGTGTTGTCATCGAGCGCCAGTACCGTGCCGAAGAGCACGTGCAGCAGGTCCACGTTCGAACCGCGAAGCGACACGATGGTGACACCGAGTGCCAGAGACAACAGGTAGAAGGCTGCCAGAGAGGCATCCTCCTTCAATGACGTGAAGCGTGAGACAAGGCCCGCCGCAACCGCGACGATGACGCCGGCGAACAAGCCGCCGATGGTCATGGCCGGCAGCGAGAGGCCGGCGACGAGATAGCCGACGGCCGCGCCGGGCAGGATCGCATGCGCCATGGCGTCGCCGGTGAGGCTCATACGGCGCAGCATCAGGAAAACGCCGACCGGGCCGCCGCCCAGGGCGATGGCGATTACGCCCACGAGGGCGCGCTTCATGAACTCGAATTCGGAGAAGGGCGTATAAAGCAGGTCGAGCATGGACGGGCGCTCTTACGCGACGTTGCGGTGGCACACATCCGCGTGCGGATCATATGCCTCGACCATGCGCCGGGCCTTCAAAAGATTCTCGGCACTCAATACGTTCATCGTCTCGCCCCAGGCCACGGGCTCGCGGGCGATCAGCAGGGTCTGCGGGAAGGTGCGCTTGACCATGTCGAGGTCGTGCAGGACCGCAACCACCGTGCGGGATTCGTCATGCCAGCGGCGGACGAGGTCGAGCAGATCGGCGGTCGTCTTGGCGTCGATGGCGGTGAAGGGTTCGTCAAGCAGGATCACGGGGGCGTCCTGGAGAAGGAGCCGCGCGAAGAGCGCCCGCTGCATCTGCCCGCCCGACAGGGTCGAGATCGGGCGCCGCTCGAAGCCGATGAGACCCACGGCTGCCAGAGCCCGCTCGATCTTCGTGCGGTCGTAGCGGGAAATGCCGCCGAACAGGCCGGAGCGCCCCCAGAGGCCCATGGCGACGAGATCGTAGACGGAGAGCGGAAACGACCGGTCGATCTCGGCGGCCTGCGGCAGGTAGGCGATGCCGGAAGCAGAGCCCTTCAGGCGGATATGGCCTTCGAGAGGCTTCAACGTGCCGACGATGCCCTTGAGCAGAGTGGATTTGCCGGCCCCGTTGGGCCCGACCACGGCCATCAGGCTGCCGGCCGGGATATCGCCATCGAGGTGATGCACGGCCGGCCTGCGGTCATAGCCTAAGGTGACCCCGTCGAAGCGGATGGCGGTCGATCTGGACGGCATGCGCTACCCCATCACCGCAAGGACCAGCAGCCACAGGACAAGCAGGAGGGCGGCGGCGCCGATCAGACGCTGCCCGGCCGACAGGCGCAGCAGCGAGAAGGTCGGAGCGGCGGCAATCGCCCGATGCTCGTGGGTATGGTAATGATGGTGGTGGCCATGCGACATGGCCCCTTACATAAACCGGATCAGCCGGCATTTCTAGGGGCGTATAGTATTTTATACGCCCCTATCAACCATATGGTTTATTTGAAGATATTTCAGAACGTCGGGTGGTATTGGTAGAGCCAGGTTTCGCTCAACACCTCATTCTCATTGCGCAGGTAGCAGCGCATCTCCACCGGCTCGGTTCCGGTCGCGGTGAGGTCGAACTGGGTGCGCCAGTGCCCAGGCACGTTGTTCGGCACGGCCTCGGTCAGGATGTTCGAGAATTCACCGCGGGAGGCACTGAGCACGGGCTTCGGGATCACGCCGCTCGGCAGCTTGGTCAGGGGCTGGCCGATGAACTCCACCATGAACTTGCGCACGCCCTTCGGCCGGTTGGTGCCGGCCTGTCCGCCGTTGCCGAGGCGGGTGGCGATGACCCGCGCGAGCGGCGTCGGATAAGGTTCGTCCGCCGCCCAATGCATGCGATAGCGCAGCTCGATGGCCTGGCCCGCGCGCACCGGTTCGGACGGCACCCACATGGCCACGATGTTATCGTGGATCTCGTCGTCGGTCGGGATCTCGACCAGTTGGATCGAGCCCCGGCCCCAGCCGCCCTGCGGCTCGATCCAGAGGGAGGGGCGGCGGTCGTAATAGACGCCGTCGAGATAATGGTCGAAGTTCCGGTCGCGCTGGAGCAGGCCGAACCCCTTCGGGTTCTCGTCGGTGAAGGCCGAGGTGATGATGCGCGGCGGGTTGTTGAGCGGGCGCCAGATGCGCTCGCCCGTGCCCGTCCACATGGCGAGCCCGTCCGAGTCGTGAATCTCGGGGCGCCAGTCGACGGCGGTGGTCTTCGACTTCTCCGAGTACCAGTACATGGAGGTCAGCGGCGCGAGGCCGAGCCGGCTCACGTCCTGGCGCATGTAGACGGCGCTGTCGATATCCATGATGACGGCTGCCGCCCGCTGCATGACGAAGCGGTAGGCGCCGGCAACGCTCGGGCCGTCGAGCAGGGCATAGACCGTGACCGTGTTCGAACCCGGCTGCGGCGTCTCGAAATAGATATGGGTGAAGTCGGGGAATTCCTCGTTCTTCCCGAAGACCGCCACGTCCACGGCGAGGCCGCGGGCGGAGAGGCCGTATTGGAACAATTCGCCGATGGCGCGGAAGTAAGAGGCGCCGAGGAAGGCAACCCAGTCGTTCTTGCGCCAGTCGAGCTTGCCGTTACGGGCCTCTTGGAAGCGGAAGCCGGCAAAGCCCGAATTGTCCGGCAGCTTATGGGCGGGCGAATCCGCCGGCATGTCGAAATAGTCGCTGTCGTAGATGATCTCGCGGGCCCGGCCGCCCTCGACCACGTGCATGCGCACCGGCTTCTGGAAAAAGCGGCCAAGATGGAAGAAGGTGACGGGGAATTCGCTGGGGCCGTTGGCCCAGAGCGCCAGATCCGTCTTGAACTTGATCTTGCCGTGGGCGTCGTAGTCGATTTGGTACAGGATCTCGGGCGAAGGGCTCGGCGGCGCCACATAGGCCGAGCGCGCCATGTTCTGCGCCCGCTTCCTCAAATCCTCGAACGAGAACGGGGCAGGGGCCCCCATTTTCAGGCTTTGCTGCGCCAGTGCCTCACCGGAAAAGCCTTGCGCAGCAAGGGCGGCGGTGGCGGTTGCTGTTTGGAGGAAGCGGCGGCGATTGATCATGAATGAGCGCATATGTCTGTGGAAAGGACGCACCCCTACCGACCAAGGTGGCAGGATTAAGTCCCTCTTAGCCTCTTGAGAAATCTTCGTCAGCGGGCAAAGTTACCCTACACACAGGCGTAGGAATAACCGCGCCATAAAATAGGGAGTACGTCATGCATCGAAAAGTCATGCGCCGCGTCATCGGCGCAGCGGCGGCCATTGCCATTGCCGGAGCGGGCCTGCCCGCCCAAGCCCAGGATTTCATCAATGTCCTGACCGGCGGCACCTCGGGCGTCTATTATCCGCTCGGCGTCGCCCTCTCGAAGGTCTTCACGGACAAGGTGCAGGGTTCTCGGCCGTCGGTCCAGGCCACGAAGGCATCCGTCGAGAACCTCACCCTCCTGCAGCAGGGCAAGGGCGAGATCGGCTTTACCCTCGGCGACAGCCTCGCCATGGGCTGGGCCGGTGACGAGGAAGCCGGCTTCAAGGGCAAGCTCGACAAGCTGCGCGGCATCACCGCCATCTACCCGAACTACATCCAGGTCGTGGCGACCCAGGAATCTGGCATCAAGTCGCTGGCGGACCTGAAGGGCAAGCGCCTCTCCGTCGGCGCTCCGAAATCCGGCACCGAGCTCAATGCCCGGGCGATCCTCCAGGGCGCAGGTCTGTCCTACAAGGATCTCGGCAAGGTCGAGTATCTCCCCTTCGGTGAATCCGTCGAGCTGATGAAGAACCGCCAGCTTGATGCCACCCTGCAATCGGCTGGCCTCGGCGTTTCCTCGATCCGCGACCTCGCCACTTCGGTGCCCATCGTCGTGGTGGAGATCCCGGCCAGCGTCGTGGACAAGGTCGGCTCGCCCTACGTGAAAGCCACGATCCCGGCCAACACCTATGGCGGTCAGACCGCTCCCGTGCAGACGGCGGCCGTCGTCAACTACCTCGTCACCCATTCCGGCATGAAGGACGAGACCGTCTACCAGATGACCAAGGCGATCTATGATAGCCTGCCGGATCTCGTGGCCGCCCATGCGGCTGCCAAGGACATCAAGCTCGAGAGTGCGCTTTCCGGCATGCCCGTCCCGATGCATCCGGGCGCCCAGCGCTATTTCGACGAGAAGGGCGTGAAGAAGCAGGGCTCCTAAACCCTTCGGACCATTTACAATCAGGCCGGGGCAGGTGAACTGCTCCGGCTTTTTCATGACAATAAGAACAAGGTTTGAGGGAACGCCATGAGCCAGGGAGCGAACAATTCTGAACTCGCCCAGATGGAGGCGCCGTCTGAGGCTGTGAATCCGGAACACGGCCTGCCGGAAAGCTTTGGTGAAGGTTTTGCGGGCAAGCTCCTGTTCTGGATTGCCGTCTCGTTCTCCACCTTCCAGATCATCACCTCCTTCGGCATTCCCCTCGACCAGCCCTTCATCACGGGCCTGAGCCTCACCCATCTCTGGGCCGTCACCATGGTGGCCTGGGCGGCCTGGCTGATCGGGCTTGCCGTTCGCCGCCGCAGCATCCTAGACGGCGTTCTGGCCTGGCTCGCTGTTGCCTGCGCCTTCGGGCTCGTGCTCTGGTTCGGTGGCAGCATGCCGAGCCAGGTCGTGCGCACCATTCATGTGGGTTTCCTGTGCCTTGTGGCTGCGGCGATGATCGCCAACCATCGCGCCGGCTCGTCATCTACGCGCGCTGTCGGCTGGATCGTCGGCGTCGTAAGCTTCTTGGTCGGGCTGTACCATTGGGCGCTCTACGAGGAGCTGGTCATTCGCGCGGGTGAACTCACCACGCTCGATCTCGTCGTCGGCATCGCCGGGCTCGCCATTCTGATCTACCTGATCTGGCGCGTCATGGGTCCTGCACTTCCCATCGTGGCCAGCCTGTTCCTGTCCTATTGCCTGTTCGGGCACCTTCTGCCGGCTCCCCTCGATCATCGCGGCTATTCGCTGGAGCAGGTGATCGAGCACATGTCCTTCGGCACGGAAGGCATCTACGGCACGCCGACCCTGGTTTCGGCCACCTACATCTTCCTCTTCATCCTGTTCGGCGCCTTCATGGAAAAGGCCGGCGTCATCGACTTCTTCAACGACATCTCGATGGCGGTCTTCGGCGACAAGCAGGGCGGGCCCGGCAAGGTGTGCGTGGCCTCCTCCGCCCTCATGGGAACGGTCTCGGGCTCGGGCGTCGCCAATGTGGTGGCCTCGGGCCAGTTCACGATTCCGCTGATGAAGCGCTTCGGCTTCACCTCCGCCTTTGCCGGCGGTGTCGAGGCGACATCCTCCATGGGCGGCCAGATCATGCCTCCGGTCATGGGTGCGGTTGCCTTCATCATGGCCGAGACCATCGACGTGCCGTATTCGAAGATCGTCGAGGCGGCGATCATTCCGGCCATCCTCTATTTCGCGGCCTGCTATCTCGCGGTGCATCTGGAGGCCGGCAAGCGCAACCTGCGCGGCCTGCCTAAAGCTGAATTGCCGAACGCCTGGACCGAGCTGAAGACGAAGTGGTTCCTCATCGCCCCGCTCGGCGTCCTCGTCTATCTGCTCTTCACCGGCTACACGCCGCTCTTCGCCGGCGCGGTCGGTCTGTCGCTGACCGTGGCGCTGATCCTCGGCACGGCCATCGCTATGGGCTTCGGCACGCCGGCTCTGCGGATTGCGTTCTGGGTCGGGCTGGCGCTGGTAGCGGCCTATTCGCTTGCCTCGACCGTGACGCTCGTCGTGCTCGTCGTTGCGGCGCTTTCGCTGTGGAACGCCTTCTCGGGACGCGGGCGCACGACCTTGCAGGCCTGTGTCGAAGCCATGGCGGATGGTGCGCGTCAGGCGCTGCCGGTGGGCCTTGCCTGCGCGGTGGTCGGCATCGTGATCGGCACCATGACGCTCACCGGTCTCGGCACCATCGTTGGCACCTGGATGATCTCCATCGGCAAGGAGAACATCTTTGCCGCCCTCGTGCTCACCATGATCTTCAGCCTGATCCTCGGCATGGGCATCCCGACGATCCCGAACTACATCATCACCTCTTCGCTCGCAGCCCCCATCCTGCTGCAGCTTGATGTGCCGCTCATCGTCTCGCACATGTTCGTGTTCTATTTCGGTATCATGGCGGACCTGACGCCGCCGGTGGCGCTTGCGGCCTTCGCGGCCGCCCCCATGGCCAAGGAATCGGGCCTCAAGATCGGCATGCAGGCGGTCAGGATCGCGCTGCCCGGTTTCGTCATTCCCTACATGGCGGTCTACGATCCGACCCTGATGCTGCAGCCGGTGCCAGGGCTCGAGGGCGTAAGCTATTGGCTCGCGGTGGTCTACATTGTCCTCAAGGCGACGCTCGCCATGACGCTTTGGGGAACCGCCGCCATCGGTTATTTCCTCAAGCCTCTGTCGTGGTGGGAGCGCCTCTGGGCGATGGTCGCGGCTGCACTTCTCGTGGCGGCGATCCCGCTCACCGATGAGGTCGGCTTCGTGCTCTCGGGTCTCTTCGTCGGATACCACGTCTGGCGGACGCGTCGGGTCGCCTCACCCGCCGCCATCGGCTGATGATCTGCCTGCTCGGCGGCTCCATGATTGCGCCCCTCATGGCGGGCGCAATCACCCTGGCCTGGACCCATTCGGTCGAGAAGATCACCTGGGAGGAGGATTGGCGCAGTACTCCGGCGGGGCTCGAACTCGTCGAGGCGCGGGTGCGCGGCTCCGGGGCCGGCATGGAGCCGCCGCCTGAGGCCAAGCTCGTCAACGGGGTCTGGTCGTGGCGGCCGAGCCTGCCGCCGCAGGCGCAGGTGACGATGCGCCGCTCAGGCGCGACGGCGGATTGGCGAATCTGCATCGCGGGCCAATGTCGCCCGATGGAAGCTTCCGTGCCGCCCGAGGCCGATCCGATCGTGATGAAGGCATGTGAGGGCGGCCAACAGCCTTAAAAAACACTGTCCTCATCCTGAGGAGGTCACACAGCGACCGTCTCGAAGGAGGATTCAGTGCGATCTGGAACCTCCTTCGAGATGCAGCTTCGCTGCTCCTCCGGATGAGGTTCTTGGGATGATAGGCCTGAATGTTTTGTTTTTAAGCCCGGCCGGTCAGCGGCTCGACGGCAACGCAGCGGCGCCAGAGATTGACCAGGATGTAGACGGCGAACAGGCTGAACAGGACCATCAGCGCGTAGCCGACGTAATCCCCGAGCTCGAACAGGCCCGCGATGGCCCAGCCGGCGGCGATCGCCACGCCGAAGACCTCCGCGCCCACCAGGATCATGATGCTCATGATGGTGATCACGTTGCGCCAGTTGGTGCTTTTCGCCTGAGCCACTGTTGCCTAACTCCATTGCTTGCGAATGGGACTACCCTAAACGCACCCTCCGGCGCAAGGTTTTGTCCCCTTCAATCGTGACGCAGCCCACTTTGCCATTCCCGACCGGAGATGGCGGAGCCATCGCATCGTGGATGAGAGTGGATTCCCTTCTCGATCCTGCAGACCGCCGGAGATGACACCGGGGGCGACAGGGGCTAGTCAGCTACTTTTCCGTGTGATCGTGCTCATGGCTGAAACTCCCGTCTTCTCGACAGCCGCCGTTGCGGCTCCTCACAGGCTAGCCGCAGAGACCGGCCAGGCCATTCTGGCCGCGGGCGGCAATGCGGTCGAGGCCGTGGTGGCCATGGCGGCGACGATCGCGGTGGTCTATCCGCACATGAACGGCATCGGGGGCGACGGGTTCTGGCTCGTGCGCGAGCCCAAGGGTCGCATCCATGCCCTCGACGCCTCGGGACCAGCCGGCTCGCTCGCTACCATCCGGCGCTACCACGACAAGGAGTATGACGCCATCCCGCCGCGTGGGCCGGATGCAGCGCTCACCGTCGCCGGGGCCGTGAGCGGATGGGGGCTGGTGCTGGAGCTTGCCAGGGCACTCGGCGGGCAGTTACCCCTCGATCTCCTGCTGAGCGATGCTGTTCGCTTCGCCCGCGAAGGCTATGCCATCGGTGCGGCAGAGGGGCGGAATACTCTGCTGGAGCAGGAGTCTCTGTTTGCGGCGCCGGGCTTTGCGGAAGCCTTTCTGGTCGACGGCAAGCTGCCGGAGGCCGGCGCCACGCGGCGCAACCTCAAGCTTGCCGATACGCTCGCCCAGCTCGCCCATGCGGGGCTCGCCGATTTTTATCGCGGCGATGTGGGACGCGAGATCGCCGCCGACCTGGAGCGCATCGGCAGCCCGATCATCCGCAAGGATCTGGAGACCTATCGCGCCCGGGTCGTGCAGCCCCTATCCGTCCGGCTGAATCACGCGACCGTCTACAACCTGCCGCCGCCGAGCCAGGGACTGGCCTCACTCCTGATCCTCGGGATGTTCGAGCGCCTGAATGTGGCGCGTTCCGAGACGCCGGAACATCATCACGGGCTGATCGAGGCTGCCAAGCGCGCCTTTGCCATCCGCGACCGGGTGGTGACCGATCCCCGCGAACTCACCCATAATCCAGCGGATTTCCTCACCCCAGCGGCGCTGGAGCGGGAGGCGTCGATGATCGAGGCTCGCCGCGCTGCGCCTTATCCGCCGCGCTCTGCGGAGGGCGATACGATCTGGATGGGGTGCATCGACAGGGATGGGCTGGCAGTGTCCTACATCCAGTCCGTCTATTGGGCCTTCGGCTCCGGCTGCGTCCTGCCCGCGACCGGCATCCATTGGCACAACCGGGGCTTGAGCTTCTCGCTCGATCCCAAGAGCTTCAGAGCCCTGGAGCCAGGACGAAAGCCGTTTCATCTGCTCAACCCGGGCCTTGCCGTTTTCAATGACGGGCGTGTGCTCTCCTACGGCACCATGGGCGGCGACGGGCAGCCGCAGACTATGGGCCAGATCTTCACCCGCTATGCCGATTTCGGCATGAGCCTCGCCGATGCCGTGGACGCGCCGCGCTGGCGCTTTGACAAATCGTGGGGCGCATCATCGGCAACCCTCAAGGTGGAGGACCGCTTCGATCCGAGCCTGTTGCGCACCTTGTTGAGCTTCGGTCATCCAATCCAGGAACTCGGCAAGCCCTATGCCGATGCGATGGGCCATGCGGGCATGCTGGTGAAGCATCCGCGCAACGGGCGCGTCGAGGCTGTGCACGATCCGCGCTCGGATGGCGGATCCCTGGGACTTTAGGGCCGAACTCCGATACAGGGTGGGGCAAGGAGCTTTCACATGCCCGAAACCGCAAGTCTCGTCGCCTTCGCCCTGGTCGCTCTCGGAATGGTGCTGACGCCCGGACCGAACATGATCTACCTCGTGTCCCGATCCATCTCACAGGGGCGTGCGGCCGGCTTCATCTCGCTTGCGGGCGTGGCCGTCGGGTTTCTCGTCTACATGCTCTGCGCGGCCTTCGGCATCACGGCCCTCGTGCTGGCCGTGCCCTATGCCTACGATGCGCTGCGCTTCGGCGGCGCTGCCTATCTTCTCTACTTGGCCTGGCAGGCGGTGAGGCCGGGCGGACGCTCACCGTTCCAGGTCAAAGGCTTGCCCGAGGACAGCCCGCGCAAGCTGTTCACGATGGGGCTTCTCACGAACCTGCTGAACCCGAAGATCGCCGTGATGTACCTGTCGCTCCTGCCTCAGTTCATCGATCCGGAACAGGGCAGCGTGCTGATGCAGTCCATCGTGCTCGGCTTCACCCAGATCGTCATCAGCGTCAGCGTGAATTCGGTCATCACCGTCATGGCCGGCTCGATCGCGGTGTTCCTGGCCACGCGTCCGCGCTGGATGGTGATGCAGCGCTGGCTGATGGGCACCGTGCTGGGCGGTCTCGCCGTGCGGATGGCGTTCGAATCGCGGCGATAGCAAGTTTTACGCGGTCGCCCACAGGCCGTAGAGGAGGCTTGTCCCCAGCACCAGCACGAAGGCGGCGGCGAGAAGCTCGAGCCCCGCGATGGCGATGGCGCCCGAGGCCCCGCGTCCACCGGCAACTCTCAAGGCCATGGCCTTGAAGAAGACCGCGAGCGCCGCAATCGCGCTGGTGGTCAGCGCTGTGCCGAGCGCCATGGCGAAGGTCGCGGCGATGCCGGCCGCGAACAGGCCCTGCGACAGGGCGAAGACCAGGACGATGAGCGCGCCCGCGCAGGGGCGGATGCCGGCGGCGATCGCCACGCCTGCCATGTCGCGCCAGCCGGTCAGGCGGCTGAGTTCTTCCGGTGGCGGCATGTGGACGTGATCACAATCGTCCTGGGCCTGCGCCAGGGGATTTCGCGCGAGCGCCATGACGCCCAGGATCTTGCCAGCCTTGCGCCAGGTGATGACAGCGCCGAGCAGGGCCACGGCGACGAAGCTCGCCAGCTCCACGTTCATGGCGAGCTTGTTCATGGTCGAGGCGGTGGCCCGCAGCACCAGGCTCACGAGAGTGACGATGGCGATGGCGACGAGAGCCTGCACCAGGGCGGCGGCGAGGCTCAAGATAAAGCCTTTGCGCAGAGCCTTCTCGTCGGCCACGAGATAGGCCGAGATTACGCCCTTGCCGTGTCCGGGGCCGGCGGCATGGAAGATGCCATAGGCGAAGCCGACGAAGAGGAGGGAAAGCAGGGCGGAGCCGTTCTCTTTCATCTCGCGCACACCCGCCTGCAGGCTGCCGTAGAAGCCCGACTGCACCGACAGGATCCAGACGCCGAGGCTTCCCGAAGGTGTTGCCTCGCGCAGGCCGATGCCGAAAGGGCTGCGCGGCGGCTTGCTCAACGGTCCAAGCCACAGGCCGATCAGTCCCATCGCGAGGGAAATGGCGGCGATGGCTGCGAACATGACAGCGAGCCGCCGCCACAGCGGCGCCCGCCCGGTACTTGGAAGGGCAGAGGCATCGGACATCAGGGACATGCAATGATGGCCCTGTTCGAATATTCGATGCCGATATCCTGGGTCTGGATCGCGCCCTCGTCCTGCAGGATCTGCTGCATGGTGGCATCGAGCGGCTTGGCCTTGGCGATGCTGGTCACGCAGCCCTGCGGCGCATTGGCGAGGGAGACGGCCGCCTGACCCTCCGACAGGCTGAAATAGACGAAGAAGGTCGGGTCCTCGATCTCGATGGACACGGCCCCCGAGGAGGAGGCTGGTGCCTTGAGGGGCAGGAAGAACGACATGGAAACTTGTGTTTTCTCCATGCTCATCCGGGCTTCCCGCGGCGACTCGAAGGCTTGCGGCTTGCCGCGGGCTTTCAGCACCGTGAAATACCCGAATTCGTTCAAGGAGGCGGCATTCTCGGTGGCGAGGTCCTGGAGTTCTTCCGGAGAGAGCTTGCCGTCGTTGTTCGTGTCGAGCCCCTGGGTGACGTAAGCCGTGTAGGCCTCGTCGAACGTCCAGTGGTGGCGAACGCCCGTCACCTTGCCGTCGGGCGAGAAGACGACCTCGGCCCTGGCCGTGACCCAGACATGGGGATGGGCAAGGGCCGGGGAGGCGAGGCCCAGACACAAGGCCGCCAAGGCAGATTTCAGACCGATCTGGCGTGTCATGCGTTGACCCTGGAACAGCGACGCTTCCGGCGAGGAGCCGGACCTTACGAGCGGTATGAGGGTTTCATGGTTAACAGAGGCGAAACGAAGGCGCGAGCGTCGGGCCTCGATTGACGGCCACTGGAAGATATGTCAGCATTACTGACATATTCCACGAAAATAAGACCGGGACACCGGCAACGGAGCAAAGGCTCCAGGAGGAAAACGGGTAATGACCGGCGGTCACGGTGCGCTCCGTAACGTCACGCTCGACGACAAATACGATCTCTCCAAGGATCACGTTTTTATTACCGGCACGCAGGCGGTCATCCGCATGCTGCTGATGCAGCGCGAGCGGGATCGGCTCGCGGGCTTGAGCACGGCCGGCTTCGTCTCCGGCTATCGTGGTTCCCCCATCGGTGGCCTCGACCAGAATCTCTGGCGCGCCCGGAAATGGCTGGAGGCCTCCAACGTCGTCTTCCAGCCTGGCCTCAACGAGGAACTTGCCGCGACCGCCATCTGGGGCTCGCAGCAGGCCGAAATCCGGGGAGACGGCAAGTATGACGGCGTGTTCGGCCTCTGGTACGGCAAAGGGCCCGGCGTCGACCGCTCAGGCGACGTCTTCCGCCATGCCAACATGGCAGGCTCCTCGAAGTACGGCGGCGTGCTCGCGCTCATGGGCGACGACCACACGGCGGAATCCTCCACCGTCGCGCATCAATCGGAATTCCACTTCGTCGACGTGATGATCCCGATTCTGAACCCGGCGGGCGTTCAGGAGATTCTCGATTACGGCCTCTACGGCTATGCCATGAGCCGCTTCTGTGGCACCTGGGTCGCCTTCAAATGCGTGAAGGACAACATCGAATCGACCGCTTCCGTCGATGCGTCCCTCGACCGGGTGAAGATCGTCATCCCCGACGACTTCACCATGCCGCCGGGCGGCCTCAACATCCGTAACCGTGACGGCGTGCTCGACCAGGAGGCGCGGCTTCAGGATTTCAAGCGCGATGCCATGCTGGCGTTTGTCCGCGCCAACAATCTCAACCGCATCGTCCTCTCCGGCGGCCGCAATCCGAAGATCGGCATCATCACCGTCGGCAAGTCCTATCTCGACGTGCGTCAGGCTCTCGACGAGCTTGGCCTCGACGAGGTCAAGGCGAATGACATGGGTCTGCGGCTCTACAAAGTCGCCTGCCCCTGGCCGCTGTCGCAACGCGAACTCGTCGATTTCGCGCGCGGTCTCGACAAGGTCATCGTCGTCGAGGAGAAGCGCTCTCTGATTGAGGTGCAGCTGCGCGAGGAGCTTTACGGCACCGCCAACCAGCCACTCTGCATCGGCAAGAAGGACGAGGAGGGTCGCTGGCTCTTCCCGGTGAAGGGTGCGCTCGATCCCAACGATATCGCCATCGTTATCGGCGAGCGCCTGCTGGCCTATCACAACAATGACGACCTGCGCGGCCGCGTGGCACGGCTTCGCCATGCGCAGGAGGTACTCGTCGCGACCAGCGACGTGGCAACTCGCACGCCGCATTTCTGCTCCGGCTGTCCGCACAATTCCTCGACGAAGGTGCCCGAGGGCATGCGCGCTTATGCGGGCATCGGTTGCCATTACATGGTGCAGTGGATGGACCGCTCCACCGAAGGCTTCACGCAGATGGGCGGCGAGGGCGCGAACTGGATCGGCGAGGCGCCGTTCTCGAAGCGCGGTCACGTGTTCCAGAACCTCGGCGATGGCACCTACAACCATTCCGGCGTTCTGGCGCTGCGCTGGTCGATCCACACCAAGACCAACGTCACGTATAAAATCCTCTTCAACGATGCGGTCGCCATGACCGGCGGGCAGCCGCACGAGGGCAAGCTCACCGTCGACATGATTGCGCGCCAGGTGCGCGAGGAGGGTGTCGAGCGTATCGCACTCGTCACCGACGAGCCGGACAAATATCCGAAGGAGATGCGTTGGCCGTCCGGCATGACGATCCATCACCGCACCGAGCTCGATTCCGTGCAGCGCCAGCTTGCTGAAATTCCTGGCGTGACGGTGATGATCTACGATCAGACCTGCGCCTCGGAAAAGCGCCGCCGCCGCAAGCGCGGCGAGTTCCCGGATCCGGACAAGCGCGTCATCATCAACGATCTCGTCTGCGAGGCCTGCGGCGATTGCTCGGTGCAGTCCAACTGCGTCGCCGTACAGCCCGTGGAAACCGAGTTCGGGCGCAAGCGCCAGATCGACCAGTCGAATTGCAACAAGGATTTTTCCTGCGTCAGCGGCTTCTGCCCGTCCTTCGTGACGGTGCATGGCGCCAAGATCAAAAAGGCTGTGCCTGAGACCGTCTCCACGGACGGCATGGCGTTCAAGCCGCTGCCCGATCCGGCGATTCCTTCCATCGACCGCACCTTCAACGTGATCGTGACTGGCGTTGGCGGCACGGGCGTCGTGACCATCGGGGCGATCCTCGGCATGGCGGCGCATCTCGAGGGCAAGGGGCTGGGCATGATCGACATGGCTGGCCTCGCCCAGAAGGGCGGCGCGGTCTACAGCCATGTGCGGCTCGCCAACAACCAGGACGACATCCACGCCATCCGCGTGAGCGCCGAATCGGCGCATCTCGTGCTTGGCTGCGATCTCGTGGTGACGGGCACCAAGAAGGTGCTCGCCTCCGTGAAGGAAGGGCAGACCGCGCTCGTGGTCAATACGGCGGAGGTGATGCCGGCCGAGTTCACGCGCAATGCCGATTTCTCGCTGCCGACCGAGCGTCTCAAGCGGGCGATCAAGTCGGCGGCGGGCACGGAGGGCGTTTCCTTCGTCGATGCGACGGCGATTGCCACCGCACTTCTCGGCAATGCCATCGCCGCCAACATGTTCATGCTGGGCTACGCCTACCAGACCGGCCGCGTCCCGCTTTCCGGTGCCGCCATCGAGAAGGCGATCGCGCTTAACGGCGAAGCGGTGAAGATGAACCTTTCCGCCTTCACCTGGGGCCGTCGCGCGGCAGCCGAGCCCGAGCTGATCGCCGCCATGATGAGCGAGCTGAAGGCGCCGACAGAATCGCGCAAGCTTTCGGAGACCCTCGACGAGGTGATCGAGCGGCGCGTGGCGTTCCTGTCGGGTTATCAGAATAAGCGGTATGGCCGGCGTTATCGCAGCCTCGTCGAGCGCGTGCGCGCGGCGGAAGAGAAAGCCGTGCCGGGCTCGACCGCGCTCACCGATGCGGTGACACGCTCGCTGTTCAAGCTCATGGCCTATAAGGACGAGTACGAGGTCGCGCGGCTCTACACGAACGGCCATTTCGAGAAACAGGTCGCATCCGCCTTCGAGGGCGAGAACCTGCGCTACGAGTTTCACATGGCGCCGCCGGTTCTTGCCAAAAAGGATCCGGTCACGGGCCTGCCGAGGAAGATGAGCTTCGGGCCTTGGATGCTCAAAGCCATGGGCGTTCTGGCGAAGTTCAAGCCGTTGCGCGGCACGCCGCTCGACGCTTTCGGCTACACCCACGAGCGCCGCACGGAGCGCCAGCTCATCCGTGACTTCGAAGGGCTGATCGAGGAGATTGTGACGAAGCTCGATGCCGGCAATCACGCTGCCGCTGTCGGCCTCGCCAACATCCCGCAGAAGATCCGCGGCTTCGGTCACGTCAAGGAGCGGAACTTGAAAGCGGCGAAGGCAGAGGAGGCGGATCTCCTCGCCAAGTTCCGTAATGGGCCGCAACCGATGGCGATTGCGGCGGAGTAAAGGTCTCGACCATTGTCATCCCGGACGCCATAGGCGATCCGGGGTCGTCTGACGAGAATGGTACTTGAGCCTAAACGCTGTCATTCCCGCGTAGGCGGGAATCCATAACCGCTGACGGTGCCAAGCTGGCCGTAGGTCGTGAATATGGATCCCGGCCTTCGCCGGGATGACAGTGCTTTATTGGTTGAACGATCCCGGATCGGCTTCGCCGTCCGGGATGACCGCTATGGTTACTTCTGCATCGCCTCGACGAAGCTCTTCGCGACCTTCGGCACATTCGTCTCGTTGAGGCCCGCCACGCACATGCGGCCGGAGCCTACGAGATAGACGCCGTCCCGCTCGCGCATGGTGTCCACCTGCTGCGCGCTCAGACCCGTATAGCTGAACATGCCGCGCTGGGTCGTGAGGAAGTCGACGTCGATCGCGTTCGACAGGGCGCGGATCTCGTCGGCCAAACGCTTGCGCATCGCATCCATGCGGTCGCGCATGATCCCGACCTCGCGGGCCCATTCGGCGCGAAGGCCATCGTCGCCGAGCACGATTGCGACCAGAAGGCCGCCCGTCATCGGCGGGCTCGAATAGCTGCGGCGCACGGCGAGCTTCAACTGCCCGAGCACGCGCTCGGCCTCGTCAGCATCGCGGCAGACGACGCTCAGGCCGCCGCAGCGCTCGCCATAGAGCGAGAAATTCTTCGAGAAGGAATTGGCGACGAGGCAGCTCGCGCGTTCCGCATACCGGCGCACGAAGGCGGCATCTTCGTCGAGGCTGTTGCCGAAGCCCTGATAGGCCATGTCGAACACGACGATGTGGCGCTTGGCGAGAAGCACCTCGGTCACGGCTGCCTGCTGGCGCTCGTCGAGATCGACGCCGGTCGGATTGTGGCAGACGGGCTGAAGCACGACGATGGAGCCGCTCTCGGCGGCTTCGAGCGCCTTCACCATGCCGTTGAAATCGACTGAACGATTGGTGCGGTCCCAATAGGGATAGGTCGTGGTCTTGAAGCCCGCGCGCTGGAAGAGACCGTGATGGTTCTCCCAGGTCGGATCGCTGACGAGCACCGTGCGGCCGGGGCAATGCTTGGCGAGGAAGTCGGCCGCGATGCCTACCGCACCCGTGCCGCCGATGGTCTGGATCGTGGCGATGCGCTTCTCGGCAAGCGCCGGATGCCTGTCGCCGAAGACGAGTTTCTGCACGCCTGCACGATAACCCGCATGCCCTTCCATGGGCAGATAGGGTCGCTCCGCAAAGCCGATGCGCTCATAGGCAGTTTTGACCGCGCCCAGCACCGGGATGCGGCCGTTCTCGTCCGTATAGACGCCGATGCTGAGATTCACCTTCTCGGATCGCGGATCGGCCTTGAAGGCGTCGTTGAGGGACAGGATCGGGTCGCCCGCGAAGGCTTCCACATGTCCAAACAGTGATTCCGTCATGCTGATCTCCAAGCCTGTCGCGGCGAAAGTGTTTGCATTGCGCGAGACCTAGCTCCTGTAGAGGTCTCTCGGCAAGGTTCTTCGTGAAAACTCAAGGATCCAGCCGCCAATCCACCGGCTCCAGCCTCTTCTCGGCAAGCCAGGCATTGGCGCGACTGAACGGCCTCGTGCCGCGGAAGTCATTGAGGCGGTTGAGCGGGGAGGGGTGGCCCGCCTCGATTACCAAGTGCTTTTTCCGATCCACCAGAGTGGCGCGCTTGCGGGCCGGTCCGCCCCAGAGCAGGAAAACCACGGCGGGCTGCTGCGCCGAGATTGCGGCAATCGCCTGATCGACCAGGGCCGACCAGCCGAATTTCATATGCGCACCCGATCGTCCGGCCTCGACCGTAAGCGACGTGTTGAGGAGAAGAACGCCCTGCTTTGCCCATTTCGACAGATCGCCCGATTTCGGCATCGGCACACCAAGATCCTCTGCCATTTCGGCAAGGATCGTGCGCAGCGAGGCCGGCAGCCGCCGGGAGCCGCGATAGGAGAAGGCCAGCCCATGGGCATCCCCGGGTGTCGGATAGGGATCCTGACCCAGAACGACGACTTTGACCTGATCGAGCGGTGTCAGCGTCATGCTGGCGAACACGGCGTCGGGCGGGGGGAGCACTTGGGCACCCGAGGCGACCACCGCGTCGACCTTGGCCGCTACCGCATCCGCGCTCCTATCTTGAAAGAACGGGAGCCCAAGCCAACCCTCGGCCTGCGAGTTGGCGCGAAAATCGGCGAGGGCTTGGCTGATGGGTCCAGTCATGAAGAAAGCTTGCCTTTAGGTAAGATGGAGACTCTGTTGATGCGCCGGCTAAAGGGTTCGGCGGCGAGCGATGAAAAAGACACCAGGGATGCCGCCGATCCGGCGCCGGGAATATCGACAGAATGTTACTTCTGTGACACGTTGCCGGTCTAGGTTCCATGACCCTAACCAATGGATCCAACCTTCTACGAGGACCTTCATGATGTTTCAGAGCCGCCCTTCCGCTGCGTTTCGCGCCGGGTTTCTTGGGTTGTCCATGCTTCTGTCGGGTACGGCCCTGGCACAGGAGTCCGTGACCATCCGTTTCGTTCAGACCAACGACATCGACCGCATGAGCCCCGAGAAGGGCCGTGGCGGCTTCGCCAAGCTGGCCACGGTCATCAAGGAAGAGAAGGCCAAAGGCAATGCTTTCTTCATCCATGCGGGTGACACGATCTCGCCCTCGCTTCTGTCGGGCTTCGACAAGGGTGCCCACGTCATCGACATCCTGAACCGCATGGGCGTCGACGCCATGGCGCCGGGCAACCACGAATTCGATCTCGGCGACGCGGCCTTCCGCGCCCGCATAGCCGAGGCCAAGTTCGACGTGCTGGCCACCAACATCGTCGACGGCAACGGCCTGCCGGCCAACACCAAGCCCGACAAGATGATCGAGGTCCAGGGCGTGAAGATCGGTTTCTTCGGCCTCACCACCGAGACGACGCCGATCGAGTCGAGCCCCGGCACCATCAAGTTCTCCTCCACCATCGACACCGCCCGCGCGAAGGCCAAGGAACTGCGCGAGAAGGGCGCCGACATCGTCGTCGCCATCGCGCACACTCCCCTGGCAGTGGATCTGATCATCGCCCGCTCCGCTGGCGTGGACGTGATCATCGGCGGCCATGACGAGCACCTGCTTGCCTTCTACGACGGCAAGGTGGTCCTGTCGGAATCGGAATCGCAAGCAAACTACGTCAACGTGGTGGAACTGGCCGTCACCAAGGCCACGAAGGACGGCAAGACCACCGTCACTTGGACGCCGAACTTCCGCATCGTCGACACTGCCACGGTGAAGCCCGATCCCGACATCGAGGCCGTCGTGAAGGGCTACGAGGACAAGCTCTCCAAGGAACTCGACGTCGAGATCGGCGTGACGGAAACGGCCCTCGACAGCCGCCGCGCCACCGTGCGCGGAGGCGAAGCCGCCATGGGCAACCTGATCACTGATGCGCTCAAGGCAGCCGTCGGCGCCGATGTCGCTCTCACCAATGGCGGCGGCATCCGGGCTGACAAGCAATATCAGGCCGGTCAGAAACTGACCCGTCGCGACATCCTGTCCGAGATGCCGTTCGGCAACACCACCGTGCTGATCGAGGTCACGGGCGCGCAGATCAAGGACGCGCTCGAGAACGGCGTGAGCCAGGTGCGCGAGCTCGGCGGTCGCTTCCCGCAAGTCTCCGGCATCGTGGCCGAGGTCGAGGTGAAAGAACCTGTCGGCAGCCGCGTGAAATCGGTCAAGATCAACGGCCAGCCGCTCGATCCGGCCAAGACCTACAAGCTCGCCACCAACGACTTCGTGGCTCGCGGCGGCGACGGCTATCGCGCCTTCACCAATGCCAAGTCGCTCATCGACGTCTCGGCGAGCCAGCTCATGGCGAGCCAGGTGATCGACTACGTCGCCAAGGCCGGTAAGGTGGCGCCGAAGGTCGAGGGCCGCGTCGTTCTGCGCTGATCCGACCGGCAATTTTTTTCTTCGCGCCGGGGCTCACATGAGCCCCGGCGTTTTTATGGAACGATGTTGCAGATGTGATGTTCATGCGCGTTCTGCCGCATGCCTCTGGTCAAGTGGACAGCGAGACGCAAATTCCCTCTCCATCATTGGCGTTTGCTGTGCCATTCTGGCCGCGCAACGGCGAATCTCACATTCAAAAGCGATCTCTCCTTGCAGTATTACACGCGCCCAGAATCGATCAGCCTGTCCCAGAAGCGGCGTCGCCGTTCCCTTGCGCGCGGACGACTGACGCTGTTCATGGGCTTGTTCGGCGTTGCGTTCATTCTTCTGACCTTCGGCTACATTGCCTGGGAGCAGCGCAACCGCCTGATTCAGCGTAACGAGGACGACATCCGCAATGCGGCCTTCTTCCTGGCCGATCACACGGCCAGGCTTTTGGAGGTCACGGACCTGACCTTGAAACAGGCCACCACCCTGGTGCAGGGGCAGAACTGGGATCAGGTGGAAGCCTCGAAAGCCCTGTGGCATCAGATCAATGCTGCCCAGGAGGCTTTGCCCTATATCGAGGATGTCTGGCTCAATGATCCGAGCGGACGCCTGCGCCTGACATCGGCGCAGTTCCCGACGCCTGTATCGAATCTTGCCGGGCGGGATGCCTTCAACGCTCACGTGAATGCGGATCGAGGATTGTTCGTTGGAGAGCCGATCCTCGGGCGGGTCTCGAAGGCGCCGACCTTCATGATCAGCCGTCGCCTCCAGGATGGCGGCGCGGAATTCGGCGGCATTGCGGCAGTCACCGTCTCTCTATCCTATTTCTACGATTATTGGTCGAAGATCCGCTTGCCGAAAGGCAGCCGGGTCGCTCTGCTGCGCGCCTCCGATGCCGCAGTCATTGCGCAATTTCCGCCGCCGACCGATGGCCTGTCCTTCGCCCCGATCGACAAGGCCGCCTTCGACAGGGCGCTGAACGCTTCCTCCCAGGCTGGGCTCTATTCCTTCGCCAGCCTGGGACAGGAGCGCCTCGGGGCCTATCGTCGGGTAGGCTCGATGCCGCTCTATCTGAATGTCAGCATGCCGGAGGATGCCTATTGGACGCCGTGGTATGTCCAGACGCGGCTCTACGGCGCCTTCGCGCTCATCGCCCTGTTGGCGTTGCTCGCACTGACGGCGCTGGCCTCCGAGCAATTCCACGAACAGGCGGCCAATGCTGCGCTCCTCGAGCGGCAGGTGGCTCTGCGGACGAGCGAACTGCGCACGGAAACCGCAGCGCTGGAAATTCTCAACCGCACCGGCAGCGTGCTTGCGGCGGAACTCGATCTTGATCGTATCATCGAGAGCGTCGTCGAAGCCGGCATCGAGCTGACCGAGGCGCAGTTCGGCGCCTTCTTCTGCGGCGCGTCCCAGGGCGGGAAAGAGCATTATGGAAAATTCGAGCCCGCAGGACTTCGCGACGCTTTCGGCGCCCTGAACATCCGGGAGATCTGCGCCCCGGCTTTCCAGGAGGGCAAGGCGGTCCGCCTGGATAATATTGCAGTCGAGCAGGGACATGACGGCACGCCCTTCCCGCTGGACGCTACGCCAGACGCGCCCGTAATCCGCAGCATCCTGGCCGTTCCCGTCGTGCTGCGGACCGGGGAAACCCACGGCATCCTCGTTTTCGGGCACGAGATGGCGGGAATGTTCAATCGGCGTTCCGAGCGCCTTCTCGCTGGCCTGACGGCACAGGCGGCCATTGCGCTCGAGAACAGCGGCCTTTACCGCAATGCACAGAGCGAGATCGAAGAGCGCAAGCAGGCCCAGACCCAGCAATCCCTGCTGATCCGCGAACTCCATCACCGGGTGAAGAACACGCTTGCCACCGTCCAGGCGGTGGTGGGCGCAACGGCGCGCTCTGCTTTGAGTATCGACGATTTCTATCACGCCTTCGTCGGACGCATCATTTCGCTCGCCAACACGCATTCCCTGCTCACCGAAGCCGTATGGCAGACCGCTTCCTTGCGCGAGATCCTGGAAAAGGAACTCCGCCCCTACAACGACACCAAGGGCGAGAGGGTCATTCTGAACGGTCCCGCCGTGGAACTGCCCTCGGAGGCGGCCGTGCCCATCGGCATGGCAATTCACGAGCTGACCACGAACGCTGCCAAATATGGCGCCCTTTCGATTCCCAACGGGAAGGTTGCGGTAACCTGGGAAGCCGAGCCTGCAGACGGCGGGACACGGCTGCAACTCGTCTGGGAGGAGCGGGGCGGCCCCGCCGTTTCGTCGCCGAAACGGCAGGGGTTCGGCTCGCGTTTGCTGCACCGGGTGCTGGCGACGCAACTCAACGCCAAGGTCGAGATGGATTTCAACCCGACAGGATTGCGCGTAGCCATCGATGCCGTTCTCAAGCAGGCGCGGTTCCCGGAGATGGGCGTCTGACGCGCGCTCGCACAAGACCGGGTTGCAACCAATCCCGACGATGCGATGAGGCGTCCTGTTGGCGCAGCCGCCTGAAAATCCTATCTAGGCCGCATCGAGAGCGGGATTCGTTTCTCGGATCCTGCGGCCAAGGGGCTTTTTATGAATGAGAGTGTGAGTCTGACCGATCTTCGCCAGGATGTGCGCCCGGTGGATCACCCGCCCGCCCGGGCTGGCAGGATCGGTGTGCTTCTTCTGAACCTCGGCACGCCCGAGGGCACCAGCTACTGGCCGATGCGTGCCTACCTCAAGGAGTTCCTCTCCGACCGGCGCGTGATCGAGACGCCGCGCCTCCTGTGGTGGCCGATCCTCAACCTGATCATTCTGACAAAGCGTCCCGGCCCCAAGGGCCGCGACTACGCCTCGATCTGGAACAACGAGCGCGACGAGGGGCCGCTCAAGACCATCACCCGCAACCAAGCCGAAAAGGTTGCCGAGCATCTGAAAAGCATTGCTGGCGACAAGATCACCGTCGATTGGGCCATGCGCTACGGCAAGCCGGAGGTGCGCGAGCGCATCCAGGCGCTTCTCGACCAGGGCTGCGACCGCATCCTGCTGGTGCCGCTCTATCCGCAATATGCGGCGGCGACGTCGGCCACCGCCTGCGATCAGGCCTTCCGGGCCCTCATGGACATGCGCTGGCAGCCGACGGTACGCGTCTCGCCGCCCTATCACGACGATCCGGTCTATATCGATGCCGTCATCGCTTCGATGAAGAAGGAACTGGCGACGCTCACCTTCGAGCCGGAGGTGATCCTCGTCTCCTTCCATGGCGTGCCGAAGGAATACCTGCTCAAAGGCGATCCCTATCACTGCCAATGCGTGAAGACCTGGCGACTGATGCGGGAAGCTTTCGGCTGGCCGGAGGACAGGTTCCGCATGAGCTTCCAGTCCCGTTTCGGCAAGGCGGAATGGCTGCAGCCTTACACGGACAAGACGGTGGAAGCTTTGGCCAAGAGCGGCGTGAAGCGCATGGCCATCGTGGCGCCCGGCTTCTCCGCCGATTGCCTGGAGACCCTGGAAGAACTCAACGGCGAGAACCGCGAGATCTTCATGCATAACGGCGGCGAGGAATTCGCCTATCTGCCCTGCCTCAATGACGGTAACGACGGCATGCGCGTGATCAACCACATCGTGGAGCGCGAGCTCCAGGGTTGGATCTAGGACTCTAGGCCTGTTTGCGGTAGCGTGAGCCCTCTGCAACGAGGTTGCCTGGGGGGCTCATGCCGCTGAGTGGTTTCGACATCTTCGTCATCGTTCTGGTGCTCGTCGTCGTGGTGACGCTCGCCATGGGCATCAGGACGGTCCCGCAGGGCTATGCCTATACGGTCGAGCGGTTCGGGCGCTATTCGCGCACGCTCACGCCAGGCCTCGGCCTGATCGTGCCCTATATCGACCAGATCGGCAAAAAGGTGAACGTCATGGAGCAGGTGCTCGACGTTCCAAGCCAGGAAGCCTTTACCAAGGACAACGCGGGCGTCACGATTGATGCCGCCGCGTTCTATCAGGTGCTGGATGCGGCCAAGGCGTCCTATGAGGTTGCCGATCTGAATCAGGCGCTGCTGGTGCTGACGATGACCAATATTCGCACGGTGGTCGGCTCCATGGATCTCGATCAGTTGCTCTCGCATCGCGACGAGATCAACGAGCGGCTCCTGCGCGTCGTCGATGCCGCGGCCTCGCCCTGGGGTGCCAAGGTTACACGTGTCGAGATCAAGGACATTCTGCCGCCTCAGGACCTTGCCGGCGCCATGGCGCGGCAGATGAAGGCCGAGCGCGAGAAGCGCGCCGCCGTGCTCGAAGCGGAAGGCTTGCGGCAGGCGGAGATCCTGCGCGCAGAAGGCCAGAAGCAGTCGCAGATCCTCGCCGCGGAAGGCCGTAAGGAAGCGGCCTTCCGCGATGCGGAGGCGCGCGAGCGCCAAGCGGAGGCTGAGGCCAAGGCCACCGGCATGGTCAGCGATGCCATTACGAGGGGTGATCTCGCGGCCGCCAATTTCATCGTGGCGGAGAAGTATATCGAGGCGATCCGTGCGCTTGCTTCGGCACCGAACCAGAAGGTGGTGATCGTGCCCATCGAGGCGGCCGGCCTTGCCGGCACGCTCGGCGGCATCGCCGAACTCACCAGATCCGTGTTCGGTGAGGGTGGCGCTGGCGTCAAGCCCGTGCGCAGCGTTCCCACGGTTGCCGGCGGAGCCGAGCGCTCATGATAGCCGATGCATCCCTCGGCCTCGGCGCCTGGGCCTGGATCATCCTCGGTGTGATCCTGATCGGCGTCGAGCTGATCGCGCCGGGATCGTTCTTCCTCTGGCTCGGCCTTGCCGCCATCGCCACCGGCTTGCTGGATTCCCTGCTCGGTCTGTCCTGGCAGGCGGCTGCGCTGCTCTTCGCGCTGTTGTCCATCGGAGCGGTGATCCTGGGACGTTTCGTGACCCGCTCGAAAACGCAGCCCGACACCGAGACCACGCCGCTCAATCAGCGCGGACAATCTTTGGTCGGGCGGGTCTTCACCCTTGAGACACCGATCAAGGACGGCGAGGGTCGCATCCGGGTCGATGACAGCTCCTGGCGGGTGACGGGCGCCGACCGCTTTGCCGGCGCCAGGGTGCGTGTCGTGCGGGTCGAGGGATCGACGCTTGTCGTCGATGATCCCTGATTACGCTGCACCCGCGCGCAGCAGGTCGAGATAATGCACGAGGCCGATGGGTCGGCTGTTCTCGACCACGATCAGGGCCGTGATCCGGGAGGCCTCTTCCATCTCCAGCGCGGTCGCCACGAGAGCATCCGGCGCGATGGTGCGCGGCGTCTTGGTCATGATCGCCGTCACCGGCAGTGTCATGAGGTCGGGCTTGAGGTTGCGGCGCAGATCGCCGTCGGTGACGATGCCCGCGAGCGTGCCGTCGCCATTCACCACGATCACCGCCCCGAAGCCCTTGCGGCCGATCTCGCCGATGGCCTCGTCCATGCGCGCTTCGATGCTGACGATCGGCAGACGCTCGTCCTTGTGCATGATGTCGCGGACAAGCTTGAGGCGGGCGCCGAGCTTCCCGCCCGGATGGAAGACCTTGAAGTGCTCCGCCGTGAAGCCGCGCTTTTCCAGGAGGGCGACGGCGAGGGCATCGCCCAGTGCCAGCTGGATCGTAGTCGAGGTGGTCGGCGCCAGCCCGTTGGGGCAGGCTTCCTTGGCCTTCGGCAGGGTCAGGCAGATATCGGCGGCGCGGCCGAGCGTCGATTCCGCATTCGAGGTCAGCGCGATCAGCGGCACCCGGAATCGGCGTGAATAGCCGAGGATGTCGGCGAGCTCGGCCGTCTCCCCAGACCAGGACAGGGCAATGATCACGTCGTCTGTCTGGATCATGCCCAGATCGCCATGGCTCGCCTCTGCCGGGTGGACATAATGGGCAGGGGTTCCGGTCGAGGCGAAAGTGGCGGTGATCTTGCGGCCCACATGGCCGGACTTGCCCATGCCGGTGACGATCACACGGCCCTTGGCAGCCGCCAGCGTCTCGACCGCAGCCGTGAAGACGGGACCGAGGCCGTTGCCGATGGCTTCCATCAGGATCGTCAGGCCGTCCCGCTCGGTTTCGAGCGTGCGCAGGGCTGAGGCAATGGTCAGATCGGGCGAAAGGGGAGCTTGTTGTGCAAGTGCCATGGCCGCCCCTCTAGCACAGACGGGCGGCCATGAGGAACCCTCGCGCTTGCTTACTTCTGCCGCAGCAGGGCTTCGAGCTCCCGGCGGAAATCGGCGGACAGCCCCTCGCGCTCCAGGGCATAGGCGACGTTGGCCATGAGGAAGCCGATCTTGGAGCCCGTGTCGTAGGTCTTACCCTG
>NZ_JBVVAK010000064.1:0-49231 GCF_055792825.1 Microvirga sp. GN3 | reverse complement strand
AGGCGCGCCGTCATCAGCCACATGCGCCGGCTCGCCAAGTTGCCCGACCGGATCCGGAGCTACTTTGGGCATCCATCTTTCCGCTATGCCGCGTAGTTCAAGATCACCCAAGCCGGATCAATAACATCAATACCTCATGCTGTGGCCTCTATGGCTATCTGACTGGTATGCCAACTTAGCATGTGTCTTTCGCAGAGCCGGATGAGTTCGTGGAAGCCCCAGCCAATCGCGGATAAAATCAGAATTGCGACGATAACCACGCTGGCATCGCCATTCTCTTGTCCTAAGCTGAGGAGATAACCGAGGCCGTAGGTCGCTCCCATGAGCTCGCCAATGACAGCCGCGGTGACAGCCTGGGTCGAAGCAATCCGCAAACCGGCCAGGATAGGCGGCAACGAAAAAGGTAGCTCAATACGTCGAAAGCGCTGCCATGCGCTCAAATGGAGAAGCGTGCCAAGATCTTGATACGGCTTTTCGACAGCCGCAAATCCCGCCGCGGCACCAGCCATTACCGGGAAGAAGGTCACAATTGCGATAAGGGTTATTTTCGGCCCCATATCCAGTCCGAGCCAAAGGAGAAGCAAGGGGGCAATCGCAATCTTGGGTGCCGTCTGTAGGAGCAAGATAAGGGGGGACAGCAGGCGACCGAGAAGTGGCACTCGCACGAACAGCCACCCGAACGCAACGCCGAGAAAGCCTCCGAGAATAAATCCAGCGCCAATCTCAGCAAGAGTTACGCGAATGTGCTTCGTCAGCTCCGCTGTTTGCGCGAGAAAAACAAAGCGTGACGCAATGGCATCCGGCGTGGGGAGCAAATAAGCCGGCACATTCGCTACAAGGACAAAAATCCACCAGATGGCTATCGCGATGGCTAGCGAGCGTAAGGCGGTCAGTATGTTGGTTACTGTCATTGTGACCCATGGGTGAGTTAGCCTCCACCTGACGGCGGAGGCCACTGGATCAAGCTTTAATATCGCTGGGTTGGATCACGAGATCTTCGGCCTTAAAGCCCTTCTCGATCACCTTGTATTCGGCCAAGATATCAATGTTCTTCTGCCAAGCGCTGAGATCAGCCGCGCCAATGCCCTTCTGTTTCGTCAGTGAACTTTGCCAGATTGATGGGATGAACGAATCTGTGAAAGCGCGCTTCAGCACAGTCTCCTGACCCTTCCAAGTCTGGGCGTGCTTATCGATTGCGATAGCTAAAGCCTCGTCAACATGACCGTCGATAACCCACTGGATTGCCTCACTTAGGGCAGTATTGAAGCCTCTCACTGCCTTTGGATTGCTCTGAAAATACCGATCGCCGGTCACAACGACGTTACCAAACGACGGCAAGAAGTCGTTTGATGAAATCATGCCGACCTGCACACCTTCCGCTTCAAGGTTGTAACGCCGCAGTTCCGAGAAAACGATGGCGTCAACCTTGTCCGCTTGCAGAGCCTGGACAATCGCCCCAGTGGCGATCACCTCTACATTGACATCATCCAGCTTCAGACCAGCCTGCTTCAGCCCTACTTGAAGCTGAAGGTAATTGGGGCTTCCGAGGCTTGTGACCGCAACGGTCTTCCCCTTTAGATCAGCGAAACTCTTGATGCTCTTGGAGGTTTTGAAAAGGGTTGCTCCAATACCACGTTGGTAGGTGGTATGAACGACCTTTGCGGGAAGTCCATTGGCTTTTGCAGCAATAACCGCATCGCCATTCGGAAAGCCGAATTGGACATTCCCGGCTGCCACGTTGCGCATGATGTCCGCGGCGGCAGCGTAGACGATGCGAACCTCGAGGCCGTTCTTCGCGAATAGGCCCTTCTCTTGGGCCACATAGATGGGAGCGTAAAATGGAACGGCAGCCCCGTCGATTTGCAGGGTCACCGCCTCAGTGCTTTGAGCACCCGCGATACGCGGGAAGAAGCCTGCAGCTGTGGCAAGTGCGCCGCTTGCGAGAAATGTTCTGCGTTTCATCAGAGAGCTCCCAGGTTGGACGCGTTACCTAGCGTCGAGAAATGATACTGCTGTTGCCGCAAGGCGAATAAGGTTGTGCTGAGTTTCTTCGTAGTCTTCTAGCCATTGATCTGTTGCGCGGTTGCCGTGCACCGCCAAAACAGCACCAACCTGGCTGCCGAGAGCCCTGCCGACAGCGAATAGTGCTTCACATTCCATGTCCATACCGACAGCGCCGGCCTCGGTAAGCTGTCGCATCAGCCCACTTGTCGGCAACTCCCGAGGGTCGGCGCCGGGACGAGCCAAACGCTCTTGTCCCCAGTAGTAGGAATCTGTGGTGTAGATTGCGCCCCTGCGGAACGGCAGCTCGAGTGTTCTCGCTGCATGCTCTAGCGCCTCTACGACCTCTGTTGATGCAGGAATGGGCTCACCCGAAGGATCATAAACGCGGGCGGTTCCTGTATTGCGAAGGGCCGTATCTACAATCAGGAACGAGCCAAGAGGCATGCTCGGGTCAATTGCTCCCATACCTCCAACCCGGATCCCTCTTTTCATTCCAAGGTTAGCAAGCTCCACCACTGCGATCTCGGTTGAGGGGCCCCCGATCCCTGTTGAGCAAACCGTGATCGGCGTGCCGTTCCAAGTGCCACGGGCCATTTGGAATTCCCGCCGACGCCCAATCTCCGTCACTTGATCCAGGACACTTGCCGCCTTCGAAACCCGATCGGGATCCCCTGGAAGGAGGACAGACGGCATTACATCAGCTGCCTCGCAGGGCAAATGGGTGGGGCGCCCCCCAAGCCAGGGGAAGGCAGCTGAACGTGATGCTGTGCTGGTCATGGCTGATCTCGCCAAGATAGGAGGCGACGCTCGAGAAATTCGATGATCTGGTAGACGGTAATGCCTAAGAGGGCCGTTACGATGACCGCGGCGAACAGAAGGGGCGTCTTGTAAGTGGCCGTCGCAAACGTCATCAGGTATCCTAGGCCCTGCTTGCCAGCCATCCATTCAGCAAGAATAGCACCGACTACAGCTTGCACTGCCCCCACGCGAAGACCAATGAAGATCTCGGGAAGAGCCGACGGGAACTCAATTCGTCGGAAGCGCTGCCATAGACTGAGATGAAGCACCTTCGCAAGATCGTGGAGTCGTCTGTCGACTGAGCGGACGCCAACGAGGGTCGCGATCAGAACCGGAAAGAAGACAAGCGATACAATTAGTATGAGTTTGGATGTAATGCCCAGACCGAACCAAATGACAAAGAGGGGCGCTAGAGCAATCTTTGGGGCGGTTTGCAAGAAGAGGATTGGACCAGACAGCCAGCGCTCCACCCGTGCACTCTTTGCTAGAAGAAGCCCACTTGCAACACCGAGGAGCACTCCCACAGTATAGCCGGCGACGAGAATGGTAATGGTATATAGAAGATGGCTAAATAGCTGTCCTTTAGCAGCCTCTACAAGAGCATTCCAAACCGAGACCGGAGAAGGCAGCAGGAAGTCAGGGACATCGTAGATACGCGTATAGAGATCCCACGCGATAACGATGGCTCCGATGGCGAAAGTGGTTTCAAGAACTCTCCTGAAGCCTTTCATTGCAGATCCCGCCGAAGGCCAGCCATCAACTGGTGGAACGCCGGATCTAATTTCGTGCCCTCCCCTCGAGGGCGAACAAGATCCACATTGTAGACGTTTTTGATACGGCCGGGACGTGAGGACATCACAACCACCCTGTCGGAAAGGTAAGCAGCTTCTTCGACGCTGTGCGTTACGAACAGAATAGTCTTCTTGGTTTGCGCCCAGATCGAAAGGAGCTCATCATTCAGCCTGTCGCGAGTAATGAGATCCAAAGCGCCAAAAGGTTCGTCCATCAGGAGCAGCGACGGATCATAGGAAAGAGCACGTGCGATAGAGACGCGCTGACGCATCCCGCCAGACAAGGCACGGGGTAAGGCATTTTCGAAACCAGTCAGCCCCACGAGCTTTAGCAAGTCCATTGCACGGCTGTCAGCCTCAGCCTGGGCGACCCCGGCTGTATCAAGAGGGAAGCGAACATTCTCAAGCGCGGAGAGCCACGGTAGGAGAACCGGCTCTTGGAACACAAAGCCGACGCGCTGCCGGGATGAACTCCTATCGTCAACTTCAATGGAGCCACCGCTTGCCGTCTCAAGACCAGCGAGAATGCGCAATAGAGTCGACTTCCCGCAACCAGAGGGGCCAATGATGCTAACGAACTCGCCGCGGCTCACATCAAGATCGGTTGGACTCAGCGCCGTCACTGCAGCGCCATTGATTGAAAAGTCTTTGTGAACACCTCGGATTTTAATCATTTGTCTGTTCGCACCTGAGGGTCTTAGACATGCTCTTGAAAGTCCCCGTTGCACTGACACACTCAGCCTCTTGCAGACAAGCTTTGACGAGCATGCATCCTGCACTTCTTTTGCCAGTGACTGGGCAAATTCTGGTCAACGGTGATCGTGCAATGAAATTTCGTAGCATAACGATTTTAGCAGGCGGTTGAGCAGTGCGTTACAGATGATGGCAACTGCTTCAAGAAATCTGCTTGAGCCTCGGCTAATCAGACCTGTTCAAGCAGCCTACTGAGCTGCTCCTGACAAGGCACATTGCTGGGCTCCTCGGTAACCAACAGGTGAGCCTCGGCCGAGACGGATCGTCATAAGCAATTCGAAGAACCGCTGCGGCAGGCGCATAGCGGAGAACCACTCAGAGACAAATAGCGTGCGCGAGGCTGATTGTAAGGTCATATCATGTAATTTAAAGTCCGATCGCGCGCGGTCACAATCGATGCCATGACGCTCGCCACCCTGAAAGAAAAGAGAGCATCACCCGCAGAGAAAATTCTCGTCAACGGATGGGTAGGGCGACGAGGCTGAGCCCTTAACGGCACTTTCATTCAACCTGGGACAGGGATCTTTCTGATGTCTTCATTGCCTGCGAGATCGAAGGCACGGGCGATCCAAGCAACATTATCCGCCTAGATGGTCATAGCTGGACAGGCACATGATCAGCGAAGGAGTGCCGCGATTGTGGCCGTCACATATCTGACGAGAAACGGCCGCTCACGCTTCAGCCCCGCAGCTGAGATGCGCAAATCTAAGATATTGTCTTTATTGGTAAAATTGGCGGAGAGGGGGAGATTCGAACTCCCGATACGGTTGCCCGTATGCCGCATTTCGAGTGCGGTGCATTCAACCACTCTGCCACCTCTCCGGGGTGCGAAGGCCTTGAGGCCCGCTGGTTGAGGCCGGGTGGATATCATGGGCTTGGCGGGTCTTCAAGCGCCAAAAGCAAGGTTTTTGATTGACAAGGACAGGCTCCGTCCGTAGATAGGCCTCCTCTATGAGCCGATACGAGTGTCTGCTCATGTCCATGCGGCAGTTTCAAACTGCCGTAAACCGAAGCCGGAAACTGCCAAAAAGCCAATCCGGCGGGGGCTTTCCCCCGCTGAGAATTGGGTTTGAACACGAGGATCAAGATGTTCGCAGTGATCAAGACCGGCGGCAAGCAGTATCGCGTTGCCGCCAACGACGTCATCACCGTCGCCACGCTCGCAGGCGAGCCTGGCACCGCCGTCACGTTCGACCAGGTTCTCATGGTCACGAACGACGGTTCGACCCAGGTGGGCGCCCCCCTCGTCGAGGGCGTGACCGTGGCAGGCGAGGTGGTGGAACACACCCGCGGCGAGAAGGTCATCTCCTTCAAGAAGCGCCGTCGCCAGAATTCGCGCCGCAAGCGCGGGCATCGCCAGGACTACACCGTGGTGCGGATCACCGAGATCCTCGCCGGTGGCGAAAAGCCCAAGAAGGCTGCGGCCAAGAAGACCACCAAGGCTGCGGCTGACGAGGCTGCGCCGGCCACCGCTGAATAAGCGTTCGGCAACTGACAGGAACACGGGAGTAACCCATGGCTCACAAAAAAGCAGGCGGCTCGTCTCGCAACGGTCGCGATTCCGACGGCCGTCGTCTGGGCGTCAAGAAATTCGGCCATCAGCAGGTCGTCGCCGGCAACATCATTATTCGTCAGCGCGGCACGAAATGGCATGCCGGCGCCAATGTCGGCATGGGCAAAGATCACACCCTCTTTGCCACGGCCAATGGCCGAGTCCGATTCCTTACGCGTCAAGGCCGAGCTTTTGTATCGGTCGTACCGGCCCAAGAGGCCGCAGAGTAAACGGCAAGAGCGAAACGAAGGAGCTCCTGCCGGCATCACACCGACCCGGCGGGTTAAGAGCTCCAAACAGGCCCTAAAAAGCCAAGCTCCAATCCGAAACTGACAGGGGAGGTGGGATGTCCACCTCCCCTTCGTCATTTCTCGGGCCCAAGGAGGGCCCAACGGATCGGAGCAAGACGATGTTTCCCGACCTCACCCGTGACGATGTTTTCCGCCTCGAGACCCGCGGCCTGTGGCTGCGCTGGGCCCGTCTCGCGGATGCCCAAGCCATCGTACGCCTTGCCGGTGAGAAATCGGTCGCGGAGATGACGGCTCGAATTCCGCATCCATATCATCCGGACGATGCCGAGCGATTTATCTTCATGTCCCGGCGGTCCAATGCGGACGGCCAGGGTCTGCAGCTCGCCATCACGCCCAAGGGTAAGCCTAACAACCTGATCGGCATGGTGGGCATCGGCCCCGATCCCGAGACGGGCAAGCCCAGCCTCGGCTACTGGCTCGGCACGCCCTATTGGGGCAAGGGCTACGCCACCGAGGCGGCTCGCGCGCTGATCGATGCCTTCTTTGCCTATGGCGAGAAGGACGAGCTCACCGCGTCGGCCCGGGTCATCAATCCGGCCTCCCGGCGGGTGCTGGAGAAGTGCGGCTTTGCCTATCAGGGCGCCGGGCTCGTCGAGCTGCCGGCCCGGGGCGGGCTCTATCCGGCCGACCATTTCCGCCTCGACCGGCGGGCCTGGGAGAGCCTGAAGAGCTGGAGCCATACCGGCCTCGTGCGTGAGCCCGTCTGCGTCGAGGTCGAGGTGGACCGCGAGATGTCCCTCGCGAGCTGAAAATAGGAAGCGCTTCCGAAATCTCGGGAGCGCTTCCCTTTTGTCTGCGTTGCTCCCGCACCACGACCACGGACGGGGGCATTTTTTAACCGCAGGGCCTGATCGGCTTTTGCGAAAAATGCTCCAGTCCCGTAAAGGATGCGGGTTATGAAATTTCTCGACCAAGCCAAGATCTATATTCGCTCCGGCAATGGCGGCGGCGGCGCCGTGTCGTTCCGCCGTGAAAAATTCATCGAGTTCGGCGGACCGGACGGTGGCGATGGCGGCCGCGGCGGCGATGTGTGGGCGGAATGCGTCGAGGGGCTGAACACCCTCATCGATTATCGCTATCAGCAGCATTTCAAGGCCAAGACCGGCGGCCACGGCATGGGCAAGAACCGGCACGGCGCCAAAGGCGCCGATGTGGTTCTCAAGGTGCCGGCCGGCACCGAGATTCTCGAAGAGGACGGCGAGACCGTCATTGCCGACATGACCCATGTGGGTCAGAAGGTGCTGCTGGCGAAAGGCGGCAATGGTGGCTTCGGCAATGCCTATTTCACCACCTCGACCAACCGCGCTCCGCGCCGGGCCAATCCGGGCCAGGAAGGGCAGGAGCAGACGCTCATCCTGCGTCTCAAGCTGATCGCGGATGCTGGCCTCGTCGGGCTTCCCAATGCGGGCAAGTCGACCTTTCTCGCCACCGTCACGGCGGCGAAGCCGAAGATTGCCGATTATCCCTTCACCACGCTTCATCCCGGCCTTGGTGTCGTACGCGCCTATGGCCGCGAGTTCGTTCTCGCCGATATTCCGGGCCTGATCGAGGGCGCCTCCGAGGGCGTGGGTCTCGGCGACAAATTCCTGAGCCATGTGGAACGCTGCCGCGTGCTGCTGCATCTTGTCGAGGGCACGAGCGAGGACGCAGGCGAGGCGTACAAGACCGTCCGCCACGAGATCGAGGCCTATGGCCATGGGCTCGCCGACAAGCCCGAGATCGTGGCTCTCTCCAAGGCCGATGCCTTGGACGAGGACACGCTCAAGGAGCAGCTGAAGAAGCTGAAAAAAGCCTGCAAGCGGACGCCTTACGTGGTCTCCTCCGCGTCGGGCCAAGGCGTGCAGGAGGTGCTGCAGGCGCTCCTGACCGTGATCGATGAGGCCAAGGCCGAGGAAGAGCCTGCCCAGCCCCAGGAAGAGTGGCATCCGTGAGCCCCGAAGTCAGTCAATTCCGCCGCATTGTTCTGAAAGTCGGCTCCGCGCTGCTGGTCGATCGGGCCCGCGGCCGGCTGAACCATGCTTGGCTCGCGGCGCTCGCCGAGGATATCGCTGATCTTCATGCGAAAGGCGCCGACGTTCTCGTTGTTTCCTCCGGTGCCATTGCCATGGGGCGTACCGTGCTGTGCCTTCCATCAGGACCTCTGCGGCTTGAGGAAAGTCAGGCGGCGGCGGCCGTGGGCCAGATCGCGCTTGCGCGTACCTGGTCGGAAGTGCTGGCGCATCACGGCATCACGGCGGGGCAGATCCTCGTGACGCTCTCCGACACGGAGGAGCGCCGGCGCTATCTCAACGCACGCGCGACGACGTTGAAGCTGCTCGAGATGCGCGCCGTGCCTGTCGTCAACGAGAACGACACGGTCGCAACCTCCGAGATCCGCTATGGCGACAACGATCGGCTGGCTGCGCGTGTCGCCACCATGATCGGCGCCGATCTCCTGGTGTTGTTCTCCGATATCGACGGGCTTTACACGGCGCCACCCGCATCGGATCCGAATGCCGAGCATATTCCGGTGGTCGAGCGCATCACTCCGGCCATCGAGGCCATGGCCGGCGGGGCCGCCTCCGAACTCTCGCGCGGCGGCATGCGCACCAAAGTCGAGGCGGGCAAGATCGCCACCTCCGGCGGCACGCATATGATCATCGCCGATGGCCGCACGAAAAATCCCCTGAAACGCATTGCGGAGGGCGGGCGCTGCACTTGGTTCCTCACGCCGTCCAACCCCGCCACTGCGCGCAAGACCTGGATTGCAGGCGCGCTCGAGCCGCGCGGAACGCTTTATGTGGACGAGGGCGCTGCGCGCGCGCTCCAGGGCGGCGCGAGCCTGCTGCCGGTGGGCGTGCGCCGGATCGAGGGAACCTTCCATCGCGGCGATGCTGTGACGATCAGCGACGGACATCGCGTCCTTGGTCGAGGTCTCGTGGCTTACGATGCCGATGAAGCCTCCCGCATCATCGGCCGTCCCAGCCGCGAGATCGAAGCGATCCTCGGCTATCCGGGACGCTCCGAGATGGTTCATCGGGACGATATGGCATTGGCCATCATCGGCATGCAAAGTGAAGCGAGCGCTGGAGCTTAAGGAAGCAGACGGATCATGGATGCTCTCAAGGTGATCGAAGGCGGCAGTATCGACGCGCTCATGGCCGACCTCGGCCGCCGTGCACGAGGTGCGGCACGGCGCGTGGCGCTGGCGAGCGCCGAAGACAAGAATGCGGCTCTGCGCGCCATGGCAGCCTGCATTCGTGCTCGTAAAGATGTGATTCTTGCCGCCAATGCCGAGGATCTCGCTGAGGCAAAAGCCAAAGGTCAGAGCGGTGCCTTCATCGACCGCCTTGTCCTCAATCCGGAGCGCCTCGAAGACATTGCGGCAGCGGTGGAAAGCATCGCTGCGCTGCCCGATCCCGTCGGGCGCGTGCTCGCCCGGTTCGAGCGTCCGAACGGCCTGAAGATCGAGCGCGTGGCGACGCCGCTCGGTGTGATCGGCGTGATCTTCGAGAGCCGTCCGAACGTGACGGCCGATGCGGGGGCGCTCTGCCTCAAGGCAGGCAATGCTGCGATCCTGCGGGCTGGCTCGGAGAGCTTCCGCTCGTCGCTTGCCATTGCAGACGCGATGGGCGAGGGGCTGGAGCAGGCGGGTCTGCCGGCCGATGCGATCCGCCTCGTGCCGACCCGGGATCGGGCGGCGGTGGGCGCCATGCTCTCGGGCCTCGACGGCAATCTTGATGTGATCGTGCCGCGCGGTGGCAAGAGCCTCGTGGCGCGGGTGCAGGAGGAGGCGCGGGTGCCGGTCTTCGCGCATCTCGAAGGGCTCAACCATGTCTATGTGCATGCCAAGGCCGATCTGGAGATGGCGAAGACGATCGTGCTGAATGCCAAGATGCGCCGCACCGGCGTGTGCGGCGCGACCGAGACGCTGCTGGTGGACCGGGCCTGTGCCGAGACGCATCTCAAGCCTCTCGTCTCCATGCTCCTCGATGCCGGATGCGCCGTGCGCGGCGATGAGGCGGTTCAGGCGGTCGATCCGCGTGTGGCGCCAGCCCAGGACGAGGATTGGCGCACCGAATATCTCGACGCCATCATCTCGGCACGGATCGTCGATGGGCTCGATGCTGCCATCGCGCATATCGAGACCTATGGCTCCCATCACACCGATTCCATCGTCACGGAGGATGGAGCCGCCGCCGGGCGCTTCCTGGCCGAGGTCGACTCGGCCATCGTGCTCCACAACGCCTCGACTCAGTTCGCCGATGGCGGCGAGTTCGGGTTCGGCGCCGAGATCGGCATCGCCACGGGGCGCATGCATGCCCGCGGACCGGTCGGGGTGGAGCAGCTGACCTCGTTCAAGTACCGCATCCGCGGCTCGGGCCAGACGCGTCCGTGAAGCTTGGCTCTTCCCGCTTCCGCATCAGGCCCTCCGGCCTGACCCGCCTGCCGCGGGCGGCCCCTGGCATGCGGATCGGGCTTTATGGCGGGTCCTTCAATCCGGCCCATGCCGGACACCGCCATGTGAGCCTCATGGCCTTGAAGCGCCTTGGGCTCGACCGGGTCTGGTGGATCGTCACGCCGGGGAACCCCTTGAAGGACACCGGCGAGTTGGCGACGACCGCGAGGCGCGTGGAAGAGGCAGAACAAATCTCCGACGACCCCCGGATCGATGTGACAGCCTTCGAGGAGGAAATCGGGGCCCGCTACACGGTGGATACCCTGGCCTATCTCAAGCGGCGTTATCCGGGCGTCCGTTTCGTCTGGATCATGGGGGCAGATAATCTGGCGAGCTTCCACCGCTGGCGCGGCTGGCGGCGCATCGCCCGGATGATGCCGATGGCCGTGATCGACCGGCCCGGCTGGACCCTGAAAGCGATCCATTCAAGAAGCGCCACGGCGCTGTCGGCGAGCCGGATCAGCGAGAACGAAGCCCTCGCCCTGCCGGGGCTTGAACCTCCAGCCTGGGTCTTTCTGCACGGGCCGCGCTCCCATCTGTCGTCCACCAAGCTGCGCCAAATGAGACGAACTTCTCCCACCAGGAGACATTGAAAAATGGGGCCTTCCCGCATTATCTTAAGGGTCGGCACCATCGAGTGCTGTTGAGAAAGGGTCTGAACCTGAACCGACTATCTTCCGTCGAAGCGGACAAGCATCCGCTTCCTCCTCCCTCCGGAGCGGAGGCTCCGCTAAGTGAGGATATCCGGGCCGCCGCCCTGGCTTCCCTCGAGGACATGAAGGCCGAAAACACGGTCGAGATCGACCTGGCTGGAAAAACCTCGCTTGCCGACACCATGATCGTGACATCGGGCCGCTCCGATCGCCATGTAGGCGCAATCGCCGACCGCGTGATTAAGGACCTCAAGGACAAGGGGTTCGGAAATGCGCGCGTCGAGGGCCTGCCTGCCTGCGACTGGGTGCTGATCGATGCCGGCGACGTGCTGATCCACGTTTTTCGTCCCGAGGTTCGTGGCTTCTACAACCTCGAGAAGATGTGGGGCGCCGACCGTCCGCAGGACCGCGCCAGCTAACCAAGGCTTTTATCGTGCGACTGAGCTTGCTGGCCGTGGGCCGTCTCAAAAGCGGCCCCGAGCGGGAGCTGGTCGAACGCTATAGGCAGCGGGTCGAAGGTATGGGCCGGGCCTTGGGTCTGGCCGGGCTCGACATCGTCGAATTGCCCGAGAGCCGGGCGCGCCGGGAGGACGACCGGCGCGCGGAAGAGGCTGCGGCCCTTCTGGAGAAGGCCGGTTCGTCTGTTCTGATCATCTTCGACGAGCGCGGCAAGAGCCCATCCAGCGAAGCTTTTTCCGAACGTATCAGACAGTGGCGCGACGAGGGGCGGTCCGGGATCGCCTGCGTGATCGGCGGTCCCGACGGGCTCGATCCCAAGCTGAGGCAGCGCGCCGACCTCGTCGTCTCCTTCGGGGCGCTCACTATGCCGCACCAGATCGTACGGGCGCTGGTGGCCGAGCAGCTCTATAGGGCCCTGACAATCATAGCCGGTCACCCTTATCATCGCGCCGGCCACGATGATTCCTGACGGATGATCCGCTTCAAACCCTTAATTCCCCGCAAGGCCCTCGGCCTTGCCGCATGGATGGTTGCTGCCAGTCTGAGTCCCGCCGGGGCTCAGCAGCAGCCTGCCGCACCTACGACACAGCCCGCACAAAGCGAAACGGTCGAGGAAAAAGCCCGGCGCGAGCAGGACCTGAAGGTGCTGGAAGAGGCCATTACGGCCAATGCCGAGGCGCGCAGACGCCTCGAGACCGAGGTCGAGGAGGTCAAGGCTGACCGGGCCAAGCTCAATGCCGCCCTGATCGAGACGGCCGAGCGGGTCCGCGGCACCGAGGACCGCATCCGGGGTCTGGAACAGAGGCTCCAGACCCTCGGCTCCAGCGAAGCGGCCATTCGCCGCTCTCTGCAAAGCCGCCGCGGTGTCATCATCGAGGTTTTCGCTGCCCTGCAGCGCATGGGCCGCCGTCCGCCCCCCGCCGTGCTGGTGAGGCCTGAGGACATGCTTGAAGCCGTCCGTGCCTCGATCATGCTGGGCGCGGTTCTGCCGGAGTTGCGGAACGAGGTCGAGATCCTGGCCGGCGACCTTGCCGAATTGGTGCGCCTGAAGGAAGCCATCACCAAGGATCGCGCGACCCTCAATGGGGAATTGACGGCCCTCAATCGGGAGCAGGAGCGCCTCGCAGCCCTGATGGAGGCTCGACAGAGCCGCATTGCCGAGGTTGAGCGCAATGTCGGTACCGAGAGGCAGAAGGCGGAGGAGCTTGCCCAGCGGGCAGGAACGCTGAAAGAACTGATCGACCGCATGGAAACGGAGATTGCGGGCGCTCAACGCGCTGCGGAGGAGGCTCGCAAGGCCGCCGAGGCGCAGGAACGCGAAACCCGGGAGAAATTCGCCCAGCTGGCCTTCCGGGATCCGGCCCGGTTGGCTCCGAAGGTGCCCTTTACCGAGGCACGTGGACTTCTGCCGCGGCCGGTCAGCGGCGATACGACCCTGGAATTCGGCGCCCCCGATGGGTACGGCGGAACGACGCGTGGCATTTCGATCACGACGCGGCAGAAAGCGACTGTGGTATCACCGGCGGACGGTTGGGTCGCCTTTGCAGGGCCCTTTCGGTCCTATGGTCGACTCTTGATCATCAATGCGGGTGGGGGATACTATATTCTTCTGGCCGGTATGGACCACATCAATGTCGATGTCGGGCAGTTCGTGCTCGCAGGCGAACCCGTTGCAACCATGGGAGAAGCTCCTCTCATGAGTTTGATCGGCGCCGCCATAGAAAAGAACAATCCCGTCCTCTATGTTGAGTTCAGGAAAGACGGCGGTTCAATTGACCCAGGTCCCTGGTGGGCAAAATCGCAAAGCGAAAAGGTTCGCGGATAATGCGCAAACTATCCCTTTTGATTCTCGGTGCGGCGATCGGCGCAGGCAGCGCGACCATGGTGTCGCAGACCAGCCTCCTGTCGGGCATGAGCGCGGTTGCCGCCTCGGCTGACACGTACCGCCAGCTGAGCCTTTTCGGAGACGTTTTCGAAAAGGTCCGCACGGATTACGTAGAGAAGCCTGAAGAGTCGAAGCTCGTCGAGTCGGCCATCAACGGTATGCTGACCTCGCTCGATCCGCATTCGAGCTACATGGATGCCAAGAGCTTCCGCGACATGCAGGTGCAGACCCGCGGCGAGTTCGGCGGCCTCGGCATCGAGGTCACCATGGAAGATGGCCTCGTGAAGGTCGTGACGCCGATCGACGAGACGCCCGCTTCCCGCGCCGGCATCCTGGCCAACGACGTCATCACCCACATCAACGACGAGCCTGTCCAGGGCCTCAACCTGAATCAGGCCGTCGACAAGATGCGCGGCCCGGTCAATTCCTCCGTCACCCTCAAGATCCAGCGCAAGGAAGCCAAGGATCCGGTGGTGGTGAAGCTGACCCGCGAGACCATCAAGGTCCGTCCGGTTCGCGCCCGCGTCGAGGGCGACATCGGTGTTCTGCGCGTCACGCAGTTCAACGAGCAGACTTTCGAGGGTCTGCGTGCGGGTATCGATAAGCTCACGTCCGATATCGGCGCCGACAAGCTGGCCGGCTTCGTCATCGACCTGCGCAACAATCCGGGCGGTCTGCTCGATCAGGCAATCATGGTCTCCGATGCCTTCCTCGACCGCGGCGAGATCGTCTCGACCCGCAGCCGCAACGCCGAGGACACCCAGCGCTTCAGCGCCAAGACGGGCGACCTGACCAAGGGCAAGCCGCTGGTGGTGCTCGTGAATGGCGGCTCGGCTTCGGCCTCGGAAATCGTGGCCGGCGCCCTGCAGGATCACAAGCGCGCGACGGTGCTCGGGACCCGCTCCTTCGGCAAGGGCTCTGTGCAGACCATCATTCCGCTCGGCGGCAACGGGGCCGTGCGTTTGACGACAGCGCGCTACTACACCCCGTCTGGCCGTTCGATCCAAGCCAAGGGCATCGATCCGGACATCGAAGTGTTGCAGGACATTCCCGATGAGCTGAAGGGTAAGGACGAGACCAAGGGCGAGGCCGGTCTGCGCGGTCACCTGCAGAATGGCGGCGAAAAGGAAGAGCGCGGCGGTTCCTCCGCTTACGTTCCGCCGGATCCGACCAAGGACAAGCAGCTCACTGCCGCTTATGACCTGCTGCATGGCGTTCGCAAGGGCGCAGCCAACACGACTGCGACTCCCAACTGATCGCGGCTCGTCCTTTTGGCCGAGAAACAATGCTGCAAAAGGGCCTGACGGATGCATCCGTCAGGCCCTTTTCTGATTCAGGCGTCCACAGCTATCGCGAAAGGCTTGTGCGAAGGCTGTTGAAACGGCACTCTCTTTCCCTGCTTTGGAACCATGCGTCAGCGTCGGCAATAATCAAGAACCGGCCGCACCGTGGGTCCATCATCGAGGGAGTGAGTGTCGTATGAGGAGCGCAAGAGGATCTCAGGCCAGAAAGGATCTGCCTTATCGCTCCTGTGTCGGCGTGATGTTGATCAACAAAAACGGCTTGGTGTTTATCGGCCGGCGCCGGTCCGAGGCCGATGCGGCCGCCGATGGCTATTCCTGGCAGATGCCGCAGGGCGGCATCGATCCCGGCGAGGAACCCTACCAGGCCGCCTTGCGCGAACTCTACGAGGAAACCAGCGTCCGCTCGGTGAGCCTCTTGGCCGAGGCTCCGGAATGGTATGCCTATGATCTTCCCTCCATGGTTGCGGGCCGCGCCTGGCGCGGGCGCTATCGCGGGCAGAACCAGAAATGGTTTGCCTTTCGCTTCGAGGGCGACGAGAGCGAGATCAACATCCATCAGCCCGGCGGTGGCGGCCACAGGCCCGAATTTGACGAATGGCGCTGGGAGGAGATGCATCGGCTCCCTGAGTTGATCATTCCATTCAAACGGCCGGTTTATGAGAAGGTCGTTGCGGCCTTCACACCGCTCACATCGCAAAATCTGCTGACCTCCGATCACACGTGATCGCGTCAAGGTTATTTCCTGGACATCGTAGCTTAACCTTTGCAGGCGATGTCTATTTTTGCCCCAAAGTAAGTCAGCGTTGCAGTTAAAGTTGTTCATGAAGATGAACGAGAGCTGTACGCTTTATAACTCTAAAGAGAGCGGCGGAACCCTGCCTGGAACATCTCGTTGGATACGCATTGCTGAGGGCTCGCTTGGGCCCTCTATTCATGGGAGATCTTTCGATGCGTACAACTTTGATGGCTACGGTGGCTGCAGCGGCTCTTTCCCTGAGCGTGGCGGCCATGGCTCAGACCAGCGGTGGTGCGAGTGGCGGCGCGTCCGGTGGTGCCGCAGGCGGGGCTTCAGGCGGTTCCACAATCATGACACCCGGCGGCTCGTCGGGTTCTTCATCCGGATCCAGCATGGGGGGCGCGGGCTCCGCATCCGGCTCCACGAGCGGATCGGCGGCTGGCTCGGTCTCCGGCGACACGAAGGCCCCTTCGGGTAGCGCTTCGTCCGGCACATCCGGTGAAACCCGCGGAAACCCGGCCGGCACAGCCTCTGGTGCTCCGAGCGGGACGACCGGCAACACTGCGGGCCGATCGGGCGGCACTGCTCCCAATACGACAGGCAGCACGACGTCGACCGGTTCCACGAGCGTCAACGTCACCTCCGAGCAGCGTACCCAGATCACCGAGTCGTTCCGTAGCGTGAATGTGCAGCCGCTCACGAACGTAAACTTCACCGTCAGCGTCGGCTCGACCATTCCGACCACCGTGACGACCTTGTATGACTGCCCCGACACCGTCGAGCGCATCCTGACCGGCTTGCCTGAGTGTAAGTATGTGGTCGTGCGCGATCAGATCGTGATCGTGGAGCCGAGCTCCCGCCGGATCGTGACGGTCATCGAGCGTCGAGGCTGATCGGCTTCACTCTTCGCGAACTTGTATTGAAGCAAAAGCGCCCGCGGTCATTCGGCCGCGGGCGTTCGCGTTTGAAGCATTCTGTGGTTATCCTCGTAAGGCCCCGATTGTCTTAACGAGTCCTTCTGCGGCAAAGCACGATAAGGTGTCGGGGGGCGAGACAGCCGATCCGCCCTATGCGGCATAGGGAAAAATACAGATCTCCGCTTGGGGCATCTTCCGGTTGCGATGCTCCGCAAGCAATTCTAATGCTGTTCGCGCATAGAGACGAAATTCGTCTTTGACGATATCAGGTTCACGATCCCAAACCTGCGCATCATCCTCGGCAGCATAAAGAGCACGCGCAACGAATTCGATTTCGGCTTCCATCACAAGCCCCTCCTTGCGGCTTTGAAGGCAATCAATGATGTGTGCCGAAAATCCCCCATGGCGCAGGTTCGCGCCGCCCGATCATAAATCCGCATCGTTCTTCGGCCGCGGCCATTTGCTCGAAAGGCAATGTCATTCGCAAGTTTGAAGATGGGGTAGCCCGAAAGCGCTAGTCCGTCGGCGTTCACGCAAGAAACGATCCGAAATCATGGCGAAGCTGCCGGCCGAGATTGCCGGTATATTCGACAGAGCAGATCGATCGGTCAGGTACGAGGTGCTTGAAGAAGGCGGTGCCTCTGCTTACACCATCAGTGTCTCAATGCAGCACGGATAGCCTGAATCATGAAAGTTGCTGAGCGATAGGCGCAACGACAGAAACTCTTGGGAGGTCGAGATGGCATTCATGACACCGCAAGAGCGTGCTGAGAGCCTGCGTGAGACGATCCATATCCATATTGACTTGGTTGAAGGCGACGGGACTGGGCCATCCTGGCGGCTAACAGATAAGGGCTTTGCCAGGATCGCCTCCGTCATTCAGGAGGCCGAGAACGATGCCTTGGAGAGAGCTGCGGAGCTATGCGAGGCGGTGCACCTAGGGGGGCGGACGCGCTATAGCATCCTTCTTGGCCCGGATTATTTGGTGACGAGAAGTCTCTTATCGCGGGAGCTTGCTGCTGCGATCCGAGCGCTGAAGCATAAGGACGAACGCTGACTCCTCATCTCAAATGCGGCCGCCCGCACCGAAGGGGATGCGCCGGGCAACCTACGAGCGATGATGGCCATGTCTTGGTACTGCAGAGGAGATGCTCGACGCGTAACTCGTCTTTGCAGCGGCGCAGCTGTTGAAGCGGCCATGAGATTCGCTCGGCATCAGTCCAGCCATGGCTGAAGCAGCGGCTTGGCAAGCTGCAGTTGCCGCACAATTCCCTGGTGAGGAACGCCTCTCTGCTGAAGAAAGGCTTGGATCTGCTGCTTAGCATCTTCCCACGACAGACCCTGCCGATAGCAGCACTCCAGGTAACTCAAGGTTCGCTCGCGGTTCAATTCAGGAACCGCCAGCGGAGCGAGTTCATCAATGAAGCATTGCGCAACCAGATCTTCGCATGCCATTGGGAGCTCCACAGGTCATTATCGCTATTAGGCAGTGTAGCTGGTGCTTGCCTTCGGCACTATCTCAGGGACATAGCTGCATCGCTGTCCAGGCGGCTGCAGGTAAGCGAATGCGCCACCCAGAGCGGTCTGCATGGATGCTCGTCTGACAGGGTGAAGGATCCAGGGAGGCAGGGCGAACCAGCCTCTTCGACCGCTTAGCAACTAAGAACCAGCCTGAGCGTTATTTTTTCGACTGTAGCCATCTCGGCTGGGGACTCGTTACAACCAAGCAGCTTGGCCGTTGGCCGGGTTGGCGACATTCTTCCTGATCTCAGGAGGAAGGAGCCATGGTGCGAGTTTTTTCGTTAGCTGTCGCATGTGTTCTTGCTCTCTCCGCTGTAGCCGAGGGCGCAACATCCCGGAAACGTAATACTTCTGCTCAGGAACGACCGACGCCTCAGCAAGCGGCGCAGGAGCCGGATGAGTTCCGGTCGTGCGATGTGGCCGTTCGCGAGTTCGTCCAGGGGCGAAAAGAAGCCGCTGCGCTTCCCGTCACGGAGGTCAAGGTCGACAGCTTGCGGATGACGTTGAACTTCATCCATCCCTACGGTGAGAGCGGAGATACGCCGCCCAATCTCGCCTTCACACGGGGTGAGTCAATTGAAGAGCGCCGCAAGGCTTTGAACGAGGCAAAGCAACGAGCGCGGTTACTGGCCGAAGCGGCTAGAACCGGAAATGTCTGGTACGTCATCACCACACGGACAGAGGTCAGCCCAGGTGAGGAGCGCCGCAGTTCAACAAGTGCCTTGGCGGGCCAAGGTCAGCAGCCTTCTGCCAACGCTGTGGTGATGGCGAGCATTGAGGGGCGGTGCATAACTGTATCGCAGTATGAGGCCGTTCCTCTCAGCAGCCTAAGTGCGGATTTGCAGCAGGCTCTTGGCCTGCGGGCTCGGGAGGCGTCGCCTACCGAGAATCCGCCGCAGCCGCCACCATCATAAGCACTAGGGCGATTGTGTGAGCGAACAATAGATGCCACCGCGGACATCGCGTTAGGCGTGTAATCTAACAGCCATCGCAGCGTGCTCTGCAAAGGTTCAAGGTGCTTCCTGCGGCCTCGGTACTGAAAACCAAGGTCACCCCCTTGCGTTATTTCCGGTGGGCTTCCGCATATCGGAGGACGAGCCATGGATGTCTCAGTTAAGCTGGAAGACAAATCCAGACATACTTGGGCGGTCTACGTCAACGACACCTGCATTGCACGAGGACTGCCGCGAGCCGAAGCGAACAGGATCCGCCTGCAGATTGAGAGCGGAGAGCTTAAGCCTCGCCTGGGCTAATTACAGTCGAGAGCCCGGGATAGCGGTCGCGCCAGAGGCGTCGAGTCGGAATAACTTCAGCCTTCGTGCCGACGCGGTGCGACACGAATCCTTGGAAACAGAAACGGCTCCAATCAATGGAGCCGATTTTCTAAGCGATATCAATGTGGTGCCCCTGGCCGGGATCGAACCAGCACTCCTTGCGGAACTCGATTTTGAGTCGAGCGCGTCTACCAATTCCGCCACAGGGGCAAGGATCCGCGACGTAACACGGGCGGCAAAGGTTGGTCAATGCGAGAGATGTGAAGGGAAGCCACAAGGCTTAACCCTCGCAATTCCGGGCGCCCTGTGCTCAAAGAGGCGCGGGGCGCGCGAATAGCCTCGATCCGGATCTGAACCTGTCGGAACCTTAATGCTGAGACGCCTCTACGACTGGACCCTGTCCCTTGCGGCCCGACCCTCTGCCCCTTACGCGCTGGCGCTGGTCTCCTTCTCGGAAAGCTCGTTCTTTCCGGTTCCGCCGGATGTGATGCTCGTGCCGATGATGCTGGCACGGCCTGACAAGGCTTGGTCCTATGCCCTGATCTGCACGGTCGCGTCCGTGGTGGGCGGCATCCTGGGATATTTCATCGGCTTGGGTCTCTACGACTCCATCGGAGCCTGGCTGTTCCAGCTCTACGGTCTCACCGAGGGGGCGGAGACGTTCCGGCACGCCTATGCCGAATACGGCCATTGGGTGATTCTGCTGAAAGGCCTGACTCCGATCCCCTACAAGCTCGTGACCATCACGTCGGGCTTCGCGGGCTACCACCTGGGCTGGTTCATCGCGCTCTCGATCCTGACCCGCGGCGCCCGCTTCTTCCTCATCGCGCTCTTGATGAGCAAGTTCGGGCCGCGGATCAAATCGATCATCGACAACAATTTCAATCTGGTGGCGGCTCTGGCCATCGCGGCCTTCATTGGCGGGTTCGTCGCCTTCCGCTATCTGTTCTAGACGGGAGGGATCGATGCAGATCAGCCTCACCATGCGGCAGGCCGCCTTGGCCGTGGCCCTGGGCGCTGCGGCTACCATCGGCGGCGCACTCATCTTCGAGCATATCCTCGGCTATGTGCCGTGCAAGCTCTGCCTGATCCAGCGCAATCCCTATTACATCGCGATCCCTCTCGGCCTCGTGGCCGCGCTCCTGCCGCCACGTTTTGCGCGAGGCGGCCTTTGGTGTCTGGCATTGGTCTTCATCGTCAGCGCCGGGCTCGGTGCCTATCATTCCGGCGTGGAATGGGGCTTCTTTGCCGGGCCGAGCGATTGCGGCGGCGGATCGGGCGCAGGCGCGGGCAATGTAGGCGACTTTCTGAATCAGTTGCAGAACACCCGTGTCGTCAGCTGCACCGAAGCGGCCTGGCGCTTCCTAGGTCTGTCGCTGGCGGGATGGAACGTGCTGATCTCGCTGGCCCTGGCTGCCTTCGCTGCAAGCGCTGCTTTTCGCAAAGGCTTCTACCTCGGCAGGTAAGAGCTTGCCTTCGCGTATGTGACCCCGTTAGCGTTTGCTCAAACAGGACGGGGACATGGCATGAGTATCCAGGCTCTCAAGGACGAGGTCGCGCGGGAATTCGGAACGCCTGCGGTGGTGATCGATCTCGACGTGGTCGAGCGCAACATCGCCCGGGTGCAGGCCCTGTGCGATGCGGCTGGGATCGCCAATCGTCCTCATATCAAGACGCACAAGAGCCCGGTCATCGCCGCCATGCAGCGCGATGCCGGCGCGCGGGGTATCACCTGCCAGAAGCTCGGCGAGGCCGAGGTTATGGCGGAAGCCGGCCTCGATGACATCCTGATTTCCTACAACATCCTCGGCGGGGAGAAGCTGGGCCGCCTGGGCCGATTACTGTCGCGGGCGAAGGTCACCGTGGCAGCCGACAATCCGGTCGTCGTCGCAGGCTTGCCGCAGGCTGCAGCCATCGCCGGACGCGATCTCGATGTGGTCGTGGAATGCGACACTGGGCGCAAGCGGGCCGGCGTCGAGACGGTGGCGGAGGCCGTTGCGCTCGCCAAGGATATCGCGTCCCGTCCCGGGCTCTCGTTCGCCGGCTTCATGCTCTATCCGCCGGAGAACGCCACGGCAGGGGCACAAGCATTCCTCGATGCGGCGACCGCCGGTGTGCGGAAACTCGGGCTCGAACCGCGCATCGTGTCCACGGGCGGCACCCCCAATCTGGTCAATCTCGGCAAGATCAAGGGGGTGACCGAGCACCGGGCCGGAACCTCGGTGTTCAACGACCGCATGATGCTGGCGGCGGGCGTCGCGCAGCTCGAGGATTGCGCACTTACCGTCTATGCGACGGTGGTGAGTCGGGCGGGGCCGGAGCGGGGAATCCTCGATTCCGGCTCGAAGACATTGACGTACGATACGGGCGGTCTCGAGGGACACGGCCTCATCCTCGAGCATCCGCAGGCCAAGATCGCCCGCTTTGCCGAGGAGCATGGGTTTCTCGATCTCTCTGCCTGCAACGATCGTCCCAATATCGGTGATGTGGTGCGCATCGTACCGAACCATGTCTGCGTCGTGGTGAACATGGTGGACCGGTTGGTGACGGTACGGGGAGACAGGGTCGTCGGGGAATTGCCTGTTGCGGCCCGGGGGCGCCTGACCTGATGAGGTGAGGTTGGTGGGAAGGGGGCTTTATGGCTCCAGCTCGCTGTCCCAGTAGAGATAGTCCATCCAACTGTCGTGGAGATAGTTCGGCGGGAAGAGGCGGCCGTTGGAGTGGAGGTCGTGAACGGTTGGGGCGAAGGGGCTCTGCCTGGGCCACATCTCGACCTCGCGGGGCAGTTTGTCCCCTTTGCGGAGGTTGCAGGGCGCGCAGGCGGCGACGACGTTTTCCCAAGTGGTCTGCCCGCCCTTGGACCGGGGAACGACGTGATCGAAGGTAAGGTCCTCGCGGTCTCCGCAATATTGGCAACTGAAGCGGTCGCGCAGGAAGACGTTGAAGCGGGTGAAGGCCGGGTGACGTGACGGTTTGACGTAGGTTTTGAGCGATATGACCGAGGGAAGGCGGATCTCGAAGGTCGGACTTCGCACGACCTTGTCGTATTCCGAGACGATGTTGACCCTGTCCAGGAACACCGCCTTGATCGCATCCTGCCAGCACCAGATGGACAAGGGGTAATAGCTCAACGGCCGGTAATCGGCATTGAGAACGAGGGCCGGGCAGGCCTCCGGTCGCACAACAGGCTGGACGTGTATCGTCACCTCACCTCCTCTTCCATGAGAGAAGCGTCGTATCCCGTCGGATTAGACTATAGGCAGTATGACACTGTTGTGAAGATCCGGCTTTCGACGTTTGTGACGCACCCACAGGAAGTGCAATGTGGGCAAATCAGGCCGACCTCCAGAGACTTGGGTGTTTCGATGAACTTTCTCCAGCAAGGCCTGGCCTGGGTCGAACCTGCCATCTCGACCTATGGCGTGTGGGCTCTTCTCGTCGTTCTTTACTTCGAGTCGTTCGGGGCGCCTCTTCCCGGAGAGAGCGCGCTGATTGCGGCCTCACTTCTGGCCACGCGCGGCGATCTCGAGATCGGCCACATCTTTCTAGCGGCCTGGTTCGGTGCCGTGCTCGGCGACAGCACGGGTTATCTGATCGGCTGGTTCGGCGGGAGGCCTTTGCTGCACAGGTTCGGCTCCGCGGTGAAGCTGACGCCGGAACGCTTGGCGATCCTTGAGAAAACGGCGAAGACCAAGGGATTCTTCATGGTCCTCACGGCGCGTTTCATCGTCGTGCTGCGGCAGCTGAACGGCTTCATCGCCGGATCGGTCGGAATGCCCTGGCATCATTTCGTCGTGGCGAATGCCCTTGGGGCCATGCTCTGGGCCGGCCTGTGGAGCTTCGGCCCCTACTTCTTCACGGATGCCTTCAAGCGGCTGATCTGAGGCCAGAACAAACTGTCAGCGGGTCGGAACCGGCTTCTCGCCGCGGTAATCATAGAAGCCGCGCTTCGTCTTCCGGCCAAGCCAGCCGGCTTCCACGTACTTCACCAGGAGCGGGCAGGGGCGATACTTGGAATCGGCGAGGCCCTCGTGCAGCACCTGCATGATCGAGAGGCAGGTATCGAGACCGATGAAATCCGCCAGCTGGAGCGGCCCCATGGGATGGTTCGCGCCAAGCCGCATGGCCGTGTCGATGGCTTCCACCGAGCCTACTCCCTCATAGAGGGTGTAGATCGCCTCGTTGATCATCGGCAGCAGGATGCGGTTGACGATGAAGGCCGGGAAATCCTCGGAAACGGTCGAGGTCTTGCCGAGCTTGCCGATGAATTCCTTGGCGGATTCGTAAGTGTGATCCTCGGTGGCGATGCCACGGATCAGCTCGACGAGCTGCATCACCGGCACCGGGTTCATGAAGTGGATGCCGATGAACCGCTCCGGCCTGTCGGTAGAAGCGGCGAGACGCGTGATCGAGATCGACGACGTGTTGGTGGCGAGCAGTGCGTCCGGGCGAAGCGACGGGCTAAGGTTGCTGAAGATCTTGCGCTTCACTTCCTCATTTTCGGTCGCGGCCTCGATGACGAGATCGCAGGTCGCCAGATCATCATAGGTACGGGCCGGCTTGATCCGCTCAAGTGCCGCCTGTCGATCGGCATCCGAGATGGCGCCCTTGGAGACCTGGCGCGCCATGTTGCCGTTGATCGTGGCAAGCCCGGCATTGATCCGATCTTCCGAGAGATCGTTGAGCCGGACGTTAAATCCCGCGAGCGAGCAGACATGGGCAATGCCGCTGCCCATCTGTCCGGCGCCGACAACGCCAACCGTTTTGATCTCTATGCCCATCTATCTGCTGCCTGCATCCCATCGTCAAAAGCGGCCGGGCAGGGAGACCCGCCCGGTCCGTCATTATTCCTGACCTTATTGACCGGCTTTGGTCAACTCCTCCTTGAGTTCAGGAAGGATTGTGAAGAGGTCGCCGACGAGGCCGTAATCCGCCACCTGGAAGATCGGGGCCTCCTCGTCCTTGTTGATCGCGACGATCACCTTGGAATCCTTCATGCCGGCCAGATGCTGAATGGCACCTGAAATGCCGACTGCGATGTAGAGATCGGGTGCCACCACCTTGCCGGTCTGGCCCACCTGCCAGTCGTTCGGCGCATAGCCGGCATCGACCGCCGCGCGCGAGGCGCCCATCGCCGCGCCGAGCTTGTCGGCAATCGGCTCGATATATTTGGCGAAGTTCTCGGACGAGCCGAGCGAGCGGCCGCCCGAGATGATGATCTTCGCCGAGGTCAGCTCGGGCCGGTCGCTCTGCACGATCTCTTCGCCCTTGAAGCTCGACACGCCTGGGTCTTCAGCCGCGTTCACCGTCTCGATGGCGGCGGAGCCGCCTTCGACCGCCGCCGGGAAGGCGGCGGTGCGCACCGTGATCACTTTCTTGGCATCGGTCGCCTGCACCGTCTGGATCGCATTGCCGGCATAGATCGGCCGCTCGAAGGTGTCGGGCGCCACCACCTTGGTGATGTCGGAGACCTGCATCACGTCGAGCAGGGCGGCGACGCGCGGCATCACGTTCTTGCCGGTGGTGGTGGCCGGCGCCACCAAGGCGTCATAGGAGGAGGCCAGCGACACGATCAAAGCCGCGGTCGGCTCGGCGAGCTGGTGCTCGTAAGCGGGGCTGTCGGCCAGCAGCACCTTCTCGACGCCTGCCAGCTTGGCGGCGGCTTCCGCCGCGGCCTTGGCGTTCGCGCCGGCGACGAGGACATGCACCCGAGCGCCGAGCGCCTTGGCGGCAGACAGTGCCTTGTGGGTGGCGTCCTTGAGGTGAGCGTTATCGTGCTCGGCCATCAGCAATGTGGTCATTGTCTTGTTCTCCCTTAGAGCACGCCGGCTTCGGTCTTCAGCTTCTGGACGAGTTCGGCCACCGAGCCGACCTTCACGCCCGCCTTGCGGCCGCCGGGCTCGGCGGTCTTGAGCACCTTCAGACGCGGGGACACGTCGACACCGAGCGTCTCCGGCGAGGTCTCGTCGAGCGGCTTCTTCTTGGCCTTCATGATGTTGGGCAAGCTGGCATAGCGCGGCTCGTTGAGGCGCAAATCCGTGGTGACGATGGCCGGCAGCTTCAGGCCCACCGTCTGCAACCCGCCATCGACCTCGCGGGTGACATCAATAGAACCCTCGCCCACGTTGACCTTGAAGGCGAAGGTGCCCTGCGGCCAGCCAAGCAGGGCGGCGAGCATCTGGCCGGTCTGGTTGGCATCGTCGTCGATGGCCTGCTTGCCCAGGATGACGAGGTCAGGCTTTTCCTGCTCGACCACCTTGGCCAGGATCTTGGCGACGGCGAGCGGCTCGACGGCGGCGTCGGTCTTGACCAGGATGCCGCGGTCGGCGCCCATGGCGAGCGCGGTGCGGATCGTCTCACCAGCCTGTTGCGGACCGATGGAGACGGCGACGATCTCGGTGGCCTTGCCCTGTTCCTTCAGGCGCACGGCCTCCTCGACGGCGATCTCGTCGAAGGGGTTCATGGACATCTTGATGTTGGCCAGTTCCACGCCCGACCCGTCCGGCTTCACCCGGATCTTCACGTTGAAGTCAACAACCCGCTTCACACACACAAGAAGCTTCATTCGTCCGTCCTCACCAAAAGATCAGATCCGGATATGGCCGAAAACCAGCCCTCCGGACATATAGGAAAAAGGCGGAGGGGAACCTAGAGCATCAGGCCCGAAAGTGAAATGCACTTTTGGCCCTTTGATGCGCTCAGCGGTCATGTCCGATTGTCAATGCGGCGTTCGCAGCTCCTGCGCCTGGACGCGGGCGAGCACGGGATCGTAGCGGCGGCGCATGAGGGGGATGAGAGCCGCGCCGACAGCAAAGCCGCCAAGATGGGCAAACCAGCCCACACTGTCATCGCCGCCGATGAAGGCCGAGGCGAACTGCAGGACGAACCAGAAGCCGATCGCCCAATACGCGGGAAGATGCAGTGGGATGCCTTTCAGAAACAGACCCCAGATCTTCACGCGCGGATAGAGGATGAGATAGGCCGCCACCACGCCCGACACGCTACCGGATGCGCCGATCAGCGGGCGGTGCGGCTCTGTGGTGATGAAGGCATGGGCGAGGCTCGCGGCCATCCCACAGAGTAGGAAGAACAGAATGAAGCGGAGATGCCCCATGGCATCCTCCACATTGTCGCCGAACACCCACAGGAACAGCATGTTGCCGACGAGATGGAACAGCGAGCCGTGCAGGAAGATGTTGGTGGCCAGTGTCAGCTCGACCGGAACGAAGGGGTAGCCCTCGGGGAGCACCTCCGTACCGAACAGGACCGACGGAATGAGTCCGAGGCCGCCGACCACGGAATCCTCGCCGAGAGGGCCGTAGAAAGTGAAAAGATAGGCGATGACGCAAATACCGATCAGGAACCGCGTCGCGAACGGCGTCTTCATGTTCTTGAGCGGAACGCCGTCATGAAGCGGCAAAAACATGGCCCGCTCCTTTAGCGGTTCTGGCCCGGCACCCAGAGGACGTCGAGCGCACCCTTATCATTGGCGTAACGGGATGCGACGAAGAGAAAATCGGAGAGTCGGTTCAGGTATTTCACGGATTCTGGCGACACCTTTTCGTTCGGCCTCTCCATCAGCTCGACGACATGGCGCTCCGCGCGACGGCAAACCGTACGGGCGAGATGGAGTGCCGCAGCAGCAGGCGTGCCGCCCGGGAGGACGAAGGAGCGTAACACGGACAGCTCGGCATTGAGCCGGTCGATCTCCTGCTCGAGACGGTCCACCTGTCCCTGCGTGATGCGCAAGGGCTCATAGGGCAGGGGTTTATCCGTCTCGACGGTGGCGAGATCGGCGCCGAGATCGAACAGATCGTTCTGGATGCGGCCGAGCATCGCATCGATCTCGAGACCTGTCGTGTGAAGGCGGACCAGCCCGATGCAGGCATTGGTTTCGTCCACCGTGCCATAGGCCTCGATGCGAAGATCGTATTTCGGGCGGCGCCCGCCGGCGGCCAGTGCCGTGGTGCCCTTGTCGCCGGTGCGGGTGTAGATGCGGTTGAGGACGACCATGGCGGGCCCGAAGGTTGGGATTCAGCTAGAGCATCGGACCCAAAAGTGGATTTGCACTTTTGGGATCGATCCGATGCTCAATCCCTTAAGTGGCGCATCGTGCGGAAAACCGGGTCCACTTTTCCGCACGATGCGCTAGAACGAATACCCAACCCGCGCGCCGACATTCGTCAAGCCTCTATTCTCGTCCGAGCAGGTTCCGCCATCGGTCAGATGCTCGACGGTCGCCATCACGCTCCAATTGGCGGAGAGCCGCACGCCCACCGAGCCCGATTCGCGAAACAGCGGCGAGCAGCCGAGGACTTGGCGGTCGGAGAGGGGATGCGAGGAATCCTTGCCGTTATGGATTGCGCCGCCGAAGCTGCCTTCGACGAAGACATTGGGCGTGATGTCGATGGTCCAGGATAGGCCCGCATAAGCGAAACTCGTCCGGTCATCGAAATTCAGGCTGCCGCCCACATGCGGCCGGGGAATGAAATAGCTGGTGAAAAGGTCCGAGGCGGTAAACGGCTTTGCAAAAAGAATTTCGCCAGTGAGATTGGCGGAGCCGTCGCGTCCTTCCGCACCCCAGGGATCCTGAGCAGACAAGCCAAAACGGAATTCTGACAGGAAATTTGGTTGGGATGGAGCTTGGAAGGAATTCGCTTGCCGCTTGAAGTCGGAGCCTAGGACACCTGTCGATCCCACGAATAGGACCAAAAGGCTCAAGCCTATGGCTGGACTGATGCGCATTAAGAGATCCGTAACTCAATAAAACTTTAGGCCATCAGGCTATGCCGTTATGGCTAACGTTCTCTTAATACAAACCGTGGCGAAAAAGTGTCAATAAGGAGATGCCTCGTGCGTCATGTGGACAAGTGGCGGCGTTTTCGCACATCTCCATACGTCACACGGCACGCCACCAGATGACGCCCATGATGATGATGATCGCCACAAATTGAAGCAGGACGCGCAATCTCATGAGGTGCTGCGACCGATTGGCATTGCCGCCACGCAGCATGTTGATCAGGCCCAAAAGCAGCACGAAGGCGACGGCAACTACCGCAATCGGCACAAGCAAATCGACAAAACTCGTCATCTTGATTCCATCAAAAAGTTCGGGCGACCGTGGCCCGAACCCGACGGCGAGGCAAGAGGCCGTTTACCTTAGCCTCAGTTCCGGCGCAGCAGCCGCTCGAAATAATCGAGCTCTTCCTGCGGCCGGCTGGGGTCGCCCAGCTTGCGCCGCAATTCCTCCAAGATCCGTTGCGCGCGTTGGGCCGGGGATTGGTTGGCGCTCGGCACCTCCACGCGCCCATCGGAATAGTCCCGATTCCGTGTGGGCCGCCCCAGAGGATCTGTGTCGCGCTGCCCCGTCTGCTGATTGCCCTGCGGATTGCCTTGGCCCGGCTGGTCACCCGCCTGTTCGTTCCCCTGGCCGTCGCCCTGCTGCATCTGCTGCATTTGCTGCGCCATGCCCTGCATGCCGCGACGAAGGTTTTCCAGTGCTCTCCCTTGAGCATCGACGGCAGGTCCGTCCTGACCTTGGCCGAGCGCGCCTTCGGCCTCGCGCATGGCCTGTTCGGCATCGCTGAGGCCCTGCTCGCCCTGCATGCCCATGCCCTGCATCCGCCGCTGCAGCTCTTCCAGCCTTTCCCGCAGAGCCTGCTGCCGCTGCTTCAAGCCCAAGGGATCCTGATCTTGGCCTCCCTGGCCGTTTTCAGCCTGCTCCTGACCCTCGCCCTGCTGGCCTTGCTGGCCCTGTTGACGCTGCCTTTGTTGGCGCTGGCCCTGCTGCCTCTGGCCTTGGCGGGGGCGATCGCCCTGCTGCATGCGCCGGTTCTGGCCGTCGCGGAACGTCTCGTCACGCAGGTTCTGCTGCTCGCGCGCCATGTCCTCCAGATCCTGCATGGCCTGGTTCATCTCGCGCCCGAGCGGATCGGTCATGCGGTTGTTGGGCTGAGCGGTCTGCAGGTTCTCGAGGATGTTGCGCAGCTGATCGAGAAGGCGCTGGGCCTCGGCCATGTCGCCGCGGCGCATGGCCTCCTCCATCTGGCGCAGCATGCGGTTGAGGTCGTCCTGCGAGATGATCCTGTCCGGAGGCGTGCGCTGGTTCTGATCCTGCGACTGTTGGTTCTGCTGCATGCGCTGGGCGAATTCGCGCAGGAACTTGTCCATCGCCTGCCGCAGCTCGTCCATCAGCCTCCGGATCTCGTCATCCGTCGCACCCCGGTCCATGGCTTCCTTCAGGCGCTCCTGAGCCGCACGCAGCTCCCGCTCCGCATCGGACAGACCACCGTCCTCGATCTGGAGCGCCATGGCCCAGAGCCACTCGGCCACCTCGATCAGGTCCTGGTCCGTCCTGGCGACACGCAGGCGTTCCGCACTGGCCCGCAGGCCCATGAACACGCCCCATTGCGGCGTGTATTCCTCCGGCGCGATCAGCAGCGCGTCGAGCGCCACCTGCACGCGCTTGCGGTCGTCGGGAGCGAGCACGAGATTGCGCCGCTGCTCGACCAGGGCCTTGGCGAGGGGATTGGCGAAGGGACGCTGCGGCAGGGTGAAGGTAATCGTCTCGCTCAAGGCCTCCTGGCCTGCTTCGTCCTTGGCCTTGAGCCGGATTGTCACCGGGGCGCCGGCCCAGGCATGGTTCGTGAGATCGACCGGGGAGCGCGTGTCCGGAGCGTTCTCCTCATGGCTCGGAAGGGCGAGAGTCAGCTGGGGAGCGGGCACGAGGGAGCGCCCCTTGCTGTTGTCGGCCTTCTCGACGATGCCTTCGAGCGAGGCGATGCCATAGTCGTCCTTGCCCTTATAGCTCAAGGTGAAGGTGCCGCGTGCATTGACCTCGGGCGGCGTGGTGAAGGCGATCTCGGGCAATCGGTCGGGAATGGCCTCGATGGTGAGGGTGACGCTGTTGGCGAAGCCCGTACTGACCGTCAATTCGCTGGAGCCGTCGAGCTTGTAGCGCTCCTCGCGCATATCGACGCGCTGATTGGCCTTGGGGGGCAGAGGGGTCAGGCCCCGGCCCGGCTTGACCTCGGCACTACCTTCGCCTGCGATCCGGACGACGACCGTCGAGTGGATCGGCGCGCGTAAGTTTTGTCCGCGTGCGAGATCGATCATGAGGGGAGGCGTGCGGGTATAAAGGGGCGGATCGATCCAGCCATCGATGCGGAAGGACGGCGAGGCGGTCTCGATCTTGCGCCAGTCGAAGGCTGCGGCGAGCCGTGAGCCGATCTCGGGTCCCGCCACGAAGGCACTCGTTACAAGCGCGAGTAACCCTGCGGCCCGCAAGGCGTAACGGTCGCGCCTCGCCATGTTGGGCTGCGGCAGTCCGACGCGCATGCGGCTGACGGCTTCTTCCGCGCGCTTGCGATGAAGCGCCCAGAGCGCCTTCGTGCCGGGATCCGTGGCGCCGAGGGCGAGCGTATCGTCGAGAACGCGGGCCGGACCGTGACTCAGACCCGTCTCCCGGTCGAGCCGGTCGAGGGCACGCGTCCGGCTGGGCATGCGCAGGCGGATAAGAGGCCAGAGCGAGAGCAGAAAGGCCGCCGTGAACAGGCCTAAGCCAATCGTGCGCCACAGGGGCGGAGTGTCGAGCCAGAGGCCGAGCCAGGACAGGGTGAAGAACAAGAGGACGATGGCGAAGGGCAGCCAGAGCCGGGGCCAGGCCTCCTCCCACCAGAGGGACCAGCGCGCATGAGCAACTAGGCGCCCGAACCGTTGGTTCAGCGGGCTGCGCCCAGGCGTCGGGTTCGGGCCGTCGCTCATGCCAAAACTCTCCCTCTGCACGATACGTGCAGATAACCCCCTAACGGGAAGCTAGCACGGAAGGGTCCAGTGACCAGCGGTCAATTGCGCGCGGAGCTTCAAGAAGAGGTGAGGGGGGCACCAATGACCGATTTGGAGCCACCTTGGACGACCATGCCGTTCAGGCAATCAATTTCCTTGACGTAAGGTACTTTATATCGATACATGAAATGAGAATTGCAACTTCATAACAATTTTCGTTGGGGCAAATATGGCAACGATCACTCTTTCATCCAGCACGATCCCGGAAGATGCAGTTGCGGGCGACAATGTTGGGACCCTGAGCATCGACGGCGGTGCGGAGGGCGAGACATTTACCTTCACGCTGGACGATCCGCGCTTCGAGATCGTCGATCAGGACGAGGATGGCATCTACGAACTCGTCGTGAAGGCAGAAGCGGAGTTCGATTTCGAAGGCGGCCCAGGACAATACGCACTGACCATTCACTCGAGCGGCGATCAGGGAACATCCGTCACCCCACTTTCGGTAAATATTGTGGTTACCGATGTGAACGAAGCGCCTGAGGTGTTGTTCGAACCATTGGATGTTCCCGAGGGTGCAGGGGCGGATACGATCATCGGCACGCTGACGTCGTCCGATCCTGAATCGAACTTGGTTTCATATACTCTCCTGGGCAATAGCGCCGCTCTGTTCAACATCGATGCCAATGGCAATGTTGTGGTCCGCGAGGGCGTGACGCTCGATCTCGACAATCCGTCGCATCTCAGCATCTCGGTCCAGATCTCCGATGGTACCAATACATTTTCCGATACCTTCGATCTCAACATTGTGGAGAATCAGGAGCCCGTAATCTCCTGGGATGCCATTGAACTCGGCAAGACTGTCGAGAGCGGCACAACCGTTGGCGCGTTGGTGATCACAGACGATGAGGGCGATGACATCATCTATACCCTGTTGGGCGACAGCGCGGCTCTGTTCCGTATCGATGCCAATGGCAATGTCATCGTCAGAGATGGCGTGACACTGAACTACGACGATCCCAATCACCGCGGTTTCACCGTTTCGGTTTTCGACGGGGTCAATACGGTGGAGGAGACCTGCGACCTTTCCTTCGAAAACGAACCGCCGACCGTGACCTTCGAGGCTAGGGACGTTGTCGAGGGTGCAAGGGGCGGCACTGTGGTTGCCACCTTCACGGCGACCGATGCTGAAGGCGGTGATATTGACTTCACTTTGTCATCCGAAAGCGCGGATGTGTTCGAAATCGTGAAGATCGATGACGACACCTGGAACGTCGTAGTCAAGGAAGGCGTCGTTCTCGATTATGACAATGAGAAGCACCACAGCTTCGCGGTCACAATCTCCGATGGCTCTAATACGGAGACTGCGGAATACGACCTGGCAATCGAGGACAATCAACCTCCGATATTCGACGTGACTGCCCGCCCCGTCCGGGAAAATGCACCGGCAGGAGCCATCGTCGGCACGATCCTCGCAATGGATCCGGAGGGCGACGAGATCGGCTATAGACTGGCGGGTGCCAGTGCGCATCTGTTTCGGCTCGTTCAGGACGCAAGCACCGGCCACACGAACATCGTGCTGCGTGAGGGTGCCGTCCTCAACTATGAGAACAACGGCCACCATTCCCTCGAAGTGTTCGTGTCCGGCGAACTCAACGAGGACCCGGTGCCTGAAGTCCTCCAACTCGAGATCATCGATGTCAATGAGCCTCCAGTCGTAACCTTTGCTCCCGCGAGCGTGACCGAGGGTGCCGGCGGTGGGACGGTCGTCGGCAGGCTTACGGGGACGGACGACGATGGCGATGACATCACCTACACCCTGGCGGATGAGAGTACGGAAATATTCGATCTCGTCGCCGACGGCAGAGGCGGCTACAACGTCATTGTCGTCGAAGGCGTGACGCTCGATTACGAGAATGGCTCCCATCGCTTCCCGCGCGTGACGGTGTCCGACGGCGCTAATGAATTCTCCAAGAGCCTCGCGATCGATCTGATCGATCTCGTCGATACAGTCACGGGAACGAAGCGTAATGACAACCTGAAGGGTGCGTCCGGGAGCGACATCGTGAAAGGGCTGGCCGGCAACGATCGGTTGTCCGGCGGCGCAGGCGATGACTGGCTCTATGGCGGTTCGGGCAGGGACGTCCTGAAAGGCGAAGCCGGACGGGACATCTTCGTCTTCGACTCCAAGCCGAACAAGAAGACCAACCTCGACGTCGTCTGGGATTACAACGTGAACGACGACTCGATCTGGCTGGAGAACAAGGTGCTCACGAAGCTCGGCAAGTCCGGTTCCGCGGCCTCGCCTGCCGCGCTCAAAAAGTCGTTCTTCCGGGTGGGGGACAAGGCCAAGGACAAGGACGATTACCTGATCTACAACAAGAAGACCGGCTATCTCTCCTACGATGTCGACGGTTCAGGCTCGAAGGCGGCCGTCGAAATTGCCCTGCTGAAGAAGGGCCTTGTCATGAAGTCCACCGAGTTCTTCGTGATCTAGATAGAAATCGTCGCCAACGGAAAAACCCGGCGGATAAAATGCCGGGTTTTTCGTTTGTGCAGCAGGTGTATCTGGTGATCGGGTCTGCCTTCAGCCCAACCAACCCGGAATCTTATCGAGCCCGATGAGCTCATCGTAGCTCGGGCGCGGGCGCACCACCGCATGATCGTCGCCACGCACGAGCACTTCGGGCACGAGCAGGCGCGTGTTGTAAGTGTTGGCCTGGACGGCGCCATAGGCACCGGCCGTCATGATGGCGATGAGGTCGCCGACTTTGACCTGCGGCATGTCACGGGAGAGGGCGAGGTAATCGCCGGTCTCGCAGACGGGACCGACCACGTCGGCGACGATGCGCGGCGTGTCGGGAGACGCCGCGACGACCGGCTTGATGTCGTGATGGGCCTCGTAGAGCGTCGGGCGGATGAGATCGTTCATCGCAGCATCGACGATCACGAAGGGTTTGTCGGCGCCCTGCTTCACATAGATCACCCGGGCGATGAGCACGCCGGCATTCCCGGCGATCATGCGGCCCATCTCGAACACGAGCTTGAGGCCCAGATCCTTGGTGTGGCGCTTGATGATCGCCGCATAGGCCTGCGGATCGGGCAGGGGCTCGTTGTCCTCGCGATAGGGCACGCCAAGGCCGCCGCCGAGATCGATGTGATGCAGCTTGTGTCCGTCGGCCATCAGGTCGCGGGCGAGCTCGGCGAGAAGTGCGGTCGCGTTGTCGTAAGGAGCAAGATCCGTGATCTGGCTGCCGATATGCATGTCGACGCCCGTGACCTCGATGCCCTTGAGCGCGGCGGCACGCGCATAGACCTCGCGGGCGCGGGCGATGGGGATGCCGAACTTGTTCTCGGACTTGCCGGTCGAGATCTTGGCATGGGTCTTGGCGTCCACATCGGGGTTGATGCGGATCGAGATGGGAGCGCGCATGCCCTTGGAGATCGCGACTTCGGAGAGCGCTTCGAGCTCCGGCTCCGATTCCACGTTAAAGCAGAGAATGCCACTCTCGAGTGCGAAGGCCATTTCGGCCTTCGTCTTGCCGACACCGGAGAAGACGATGCGCTCGCCGGGAACGCCGGCCGCCAGCGCGCGGCGCAGCTCGCCCTCGGACACGATGTCCATGCCGGCCCCGAGGCGGCCGAGCGTCTTGAGCACCGCCTGATTGGAATTCGCCTTCATGGCGTAGCAGACGAGGGCATCCGTGTCGGCGAAGGCCTCGGAGAAGACTTTGTAATGCCGTTCCAGCGTAGCTGACGAATAGCAATAGAACGGGGTGCCGACCTCATCGGCGAGGCGGCGCAGATCGACGCCCTCCGCGTGGAGGACGCCGTCACGATAAGCGAAATGGTGCATCGAAGAAGCCTAAAGCAACGGATCGAGAATAAAGGGCTTGTTCGGAATCGTGTAGCCCTGGCTAGGCCTGGGGCGGGGCGTGCCGACCGGAGAGGGCAGGGTGGAGTCGCTCGTCGGGGTCTGCGTCTGGGTCTCGGCCGCCTGCGCCGATGCATCCGGCGGCGGTTCGAGCGCGCCGCGACGGCCGCAGGCGCTCAGACCTAGAACGAGAAGGCCCGCAACGAGGACTGCGCGGGGGAAAGTCAGGCTGGACGACATTACAAGCTCCGAAACGTGGCCGCACCATAGCGAGAAGAGGCGACGGAGGCGAGAGGCAAGGTGTGGATTGCAACAGGCTCCGCTTCCAACGCTTTCGTGATGGGGCGGACGGCCGCGCTTCCGTATTCAGGGCTTGAGGCTTAAGCCGAAAAGCGCCACATCACGGGCCATGTCGAACGCAGTGAAATCCCGGAAAAGCTGGCTGGTTGGCCTCGCGGCCATTGTTCTCGTGGGGGCCGGCGCGGCCTGGTACGGCCTCGCGCCTCGCGATCCCATGGCCGCTGGTGTTGCGGAATGTCGTTCCTCGAAGCCCACAGCCGAGCGCCTGAAGCCGCTGGCCAAGGGCGAGGTGGCCGCCGTTGGCGTGAGCAGCGCTCCCAAGCCGCCTCCGGTGATTTCATTCGCGGGTCCTGAGGGCCAGCCGATGACTCTCACCGACTTCAAGGGCAAGACGATCCTGGTCAATCTCTGGGCGACTTGGTGCGTGCCGTGCCGGGAGGAGATGCCGGCCCTCGACAAGCTCCAGGCGGAGCTGGGCGGCTCCGATTTCCAGGTCGTCGCGATCAATGTCGATACTCGCAACCGCGAGAAGCCCAAGGCTTGGTTGCAGGAGAACGGCATCAGGAATCTGGCCTATCACGCGGATCCGGAGGGCAAGCTGCTGCAGGTGCTGCAGAAATCCGGCCATGTGGTGGGCCTGCCGACCACCTTTGTGGTCGATGCGTCGGGCTGCGAGATCGCCCTGCTGAAGGGGCCCGCCGAATGGGCCTCGCCCGATGCCGTCACCTTCATGAAAGCGGCTTTGGGTCGGTCCTAAGCCGGAAACGCTCCGCCGCCGTCCGGGACGCCGATCGTTCCGTTGAAAGCCGGCTTCGAGAGCCGCCAGGGCCGGTCCATGGCCTGACGGGCTTCACCACGCTGAAACCGGCGCGGAGTGCCGTCGGCCAGGATCTCCTCGATCACCAGGAATCCCAGCGCCTGCAGCATCACGGCCGCCATCTTGGTGGCCCGGTCATCCGCCCGGATGGACAGCGAGCCAGCGGCATAGATCCGCTCCATGAGGCTCTTGGGATGATGCGTCACGGCCTTACGCGGCTTGAAGGCGACGATGTTGGTTTCCGGTTCGATCATGGGACAGCCCCTTCTCACCGCTCCTTATTATTCTGTGGTGAGCGGCTTTTCTGTTGTGTTCAGCACACTTCATTGTGCCGGAAACTGAGCCGTTTAAGGAATGCGACATAAGACGCCCCTGTAGCGGAGGCTCAAATGGAAAAGGCGGGGCATAGGCCCCGCCGCAATCTCTTCAGTCAAAAAGCTCTCAGGCGCTCTGCTGAACCTGGATGCCCTTGTCGGCGAAGAGCTGCTGCAATTCGCCGGACTGGAACATCTCGCGGGTGATGTCGCAGCCGCCGACGAACTCGCCCTTCACATAGAGCTGGGGAATGGTCGGCCAGTTGGAATAGTCCTTGATGCCCTGGCGGATGGTCTCGTCCTCGAGCACGTTGACGCCCTTGTAGGGCACGCCGAGATAGTTGAGGATCTGGACCACCTGGCCCGAGAACCCGCACATGGGGAATTGCGGCGTGCCCTTCATGAACAGCACGACGTCGTTGGACTTCACTTCGTTGTCGATGATCTGGTTGGCATCAGCCATGGAATTCTCCTTCATCCCGACGGTCAAGGCGCCGGGTTTGTGTCTCAATTGTCGGGTGCCAGAGTCGTTAATGCAAGGGCATGAAGCACGCCACCCATGCGTCCTTGCAGCGCTGCATAGACCATCTGGTGCTGCTGAACCCGTGATTTCCCCTTGAAGGCCGAGGAGGTGACGGTGGCGGCATAATGATCGCCGTCGCCGGCCAGATCCTTGATCTCGACCACTGCATCCGGCAGCGCGGCTTTGATCATGCTCTCGATATCGTGGGCATTCATTGGCATGAATCAAACTCCTCAGGACTTGCCGGTCATGTAGTCCGGCAGCCAGGCTTCGTGCGCTGCCTTCAATTGCTTCACGGATATGGCCTGCCGACCCGGCAGAATCAACGCATCGCCCCCGGTCAGCCCGAGCGTCACGGCCGGAATGCCGATGGCGCCCGCCTCGTAGAGGATGTCGGCGGCCACGTCCTCGTCGACGGCGATGAGGTAACGGGCCTGATCCTCGCCGAAGAGGAAGGCATGGAGCGGCAGACCCTCAGGGAAAGCCGTGATCTCGGCGCCCACATTGCCGGCCATGGCCATCTCGGCGAGAGCCAGCGCGATGCCGCCGTCCGAGAGGTCGTGCACGGTGTCCACCTGTCCCGAGCGGATGAGCTGGCGCACGAAATCGCCGTTGCGCTTTTCTTGCGTCAGATCGACCGGCGGCGGAGCGCCTTCCTCACGGCCGCAGACATCGCGCAGATAAATCGACTGGCCAAGCCAGCCTTCCGTCGCGCCGATGAGGATGATCGCGTCGCCCTCGCGCTTGAAGGCGATGGAGGCGTTGACCGTCACGTCGTCGATCAGGCCGACGCCGCCGATGGCGGGGGTCGGCAGGATGCCCTGGCCGTTGGTCTCGTTGTAGAGCGAGACGTTGCCGGACACGACGGGGAAGTCGAGCACCTTGCAGGCCTCGCCAATGCCCTTCATGCAGCCGACGAACTGGCCCATGGATTCAGGCCGCTCGGGGCTGGCGAAGTTGAGATTGTCAGTAATCGCCAGCGGCAGGCCGCCCACGGCCGTGATGTTGCGCCAAGCTTCCGCCACCGCCTGTTTGCCGCCCTCGAAGGGATCGGCCTCGCAATAGCGCGGTGTCACGTCGGTGGTGAGCGCGAGGCCCTTGGGCCCATCCTCGATGCGCACGATGGCAGCGTCGCCGCCCGGTGTCTGGACCGTGTTGCCGAGGATCAGGTGATCATACTGCTCCCAGACCCAGCGCTTGGAGCTCTGGTCCGGCGAGCCGACGAGCTTCAGGAGCGCCTCGGCCTCGGACATCGGAGCCCTCACGCCGTCCGGTGCGATCACGGGCTGCCTGGGGCTTTCCACCCAGGGACGGTCATAGAGAGGAGCTTCGTCGCCCAGTTCCTTGATCGGCAGATCCGCTTTTACCTCACCCCCGTGCTTGATCACGAAGCGCAGGGTATCGGTGGTCTTGCCGATGACGGCGAAATCTAGGCCCCATTTGTGGAAGATGGCCTCGGCCTCCTTCTCCATGCCGGGCTTGAGCACCATGAGCATGCGCTCCTGGCTCTCGGACAGCATCATCTCGTAGGCCGTCATGCCCTCCTCGCGGCAGGGCACCTTGTCGAGGTCGAGCTCGATGCCGAGATTGCCCTTCGCGCCCATCTCGACCGCGGAGCTGGTGAGGCCGGCAGCGCCCATATCCTGGATCGCGATGACGGCGCCGGACTTCATGAGTTCGAGGCAGGCTTCCAGCAGCAGCTTTTCGGCGAAGGGGTCGCCGACCTGCACGGTGGGGCGCTTCTCCTCGGACGCATCGTCGAACTCGGCCGAGGCCATGGTCGCGCCATGGATGCCGTCGCGGCCGGTCTTGGAGCCGAGATAGACGATCGGGTTTCCGACGCCGGTGGCTTTGGCGTAGAAGATCTCATTGGTGCGGGCGAGACCGACCGCCATGGCGTTGACGAGGATGTTGCCGTTGTAGCGCTTGTCGAAGCCGACGCTGCCACCAACCGTCGGGACGCCGAAGGAATTGCCGTAGCCGCCGATGCCGGCGACCACGCCCGAGACGAGGTGCGGGGTCTTCGGGTGGTCCGGCTCGCCGAAACGCAGGAAGTTAAGCGACGCGATGGGACGCGCGCCCATGGTGAACACATCGCGAAGAATGCCGCCGACACCCGTCGCTGCGCCCTGATAGGGTTCGATGAAGGACGGGTGGTTGTGGCTTTCCATCTTGAAGATGCAGGCCAGCCCATCGCCGATATCGATCACGCCTGCGTTCTCGCCCGGCCCCTGGATCACCCAGGGCGCCTTGGTGGGCAGGCCGCGCAGGTGAATGCGCGAGGATTTGTACGAGCAATGCTCGTTCCACATGGCCGAGACGATGCCGAGCTCGGTGATGGTCGGCTCGCGGCCGATCAGGTTCACGAAGCGCTCGTATTCATCGGGTTTCAGCCCGTGCTCCTTGACCAGCTCCGGGGTGATGGCGACGTCGTTGCGGATCATCGGTGTCTCGTGCTTTCGAAATCAGGCGGCGCGGGGGAAGGACGACACGAGGCTCTCGAACAGGCCGCGCCCGTCGGTGCCGCCCACGAGGTTCTCGACCAGGTTTTCCGGATGGGGCATCATGCCGAGCACGTTGAGCTTGTCGGAATAGATGCCCGCAATCGCGTTCATGGAGCCGTTGCGATTGGCGTCCTGCGTAATGTGGCCTTGCGCGTCGGAATAGCGGAAAGCCACCAGCCCTTCGCCCTCAAGCCGCTTCAGCGTCTCTTCATCGGCCGTGTAATTGCCCTCGCCATGCGCCACGCAGACATCGATGGCTTGGCCCTTGGCATAGTTGCGGGTGAAGGCGGTGTCGTTGCGCTCGACCCGCAGGAACTGGCGATGGCAGATGAATTTCAGGTTGGCATTGCGCATCAGGATGCCGGGAAGGAGGCCTGCCTCGCACAGGATCTGGAAGCCGTTGCAGACGCCGAGCACGAGGCCGCCCCGCGCCGCATGAGCGCGAACTGCATCCATGATCGTTGCGCGGCCTGCGATCGCACCGCAGCGCAGATAGTCGCCATAGGAGAAGCCTCCGGGAAGCACCACAAGATCGGTGCCCTTCGGCAGTTCGGTTTCGGCGTGCCACACCTTCTGGGCGTCGGAGCCGGCCAGCTTGAGAGCCCGCACCATATCGCCTTCGCGATTGGAGCCGGGGAAGACGATGACGGCGGATTTCATGGAAGCCTCACGCAATCTCGACGCGATAATTCTCGATGACGGTATTCGCGAGAAGCTTCTCGCAGGCGGCCTTGAGGGCGGCTTCGGCCTTGGCCTTGTCGGCGGTTCCGAGCTCGATGTCGAAAACCTTGCCTTGGCGCACACCGTCGATGCCCTCGACTCCGAGCGACTTGAGGGCGCCTTCGATGGCCTTGCCTTGGGGGTCGAGAACGCCGTTCTTGAGGGTCACGGTGACACGCGCTTTCATGGGGGCCTCGGGCTGTTAAGATGTGCCCAACGCCATAAAGCCATTAAGCGCAAGAGACAACGGGCAGAGCATCGGACCCAAAAGTGATTTTGCACTTTTGGGATCTATCCGATGCTCAATCCTTTAGGCAGCGCATTGTTTGAGCGGAAAACCGGGGCCACTTTTCCGCAGATGCGCTGAGAGCACGATCCGGTGAAGTGGAGGCGGGTTCACCGCAAGATCGTGCGGCAAGCATTATGTGCCCAATTCACGGGCAGTGACCTGACGGGCGGTGTCCTTCACAACGTCCGCGTTTTCACCGATCGCAAGAACGACCGTTAGCGCTTCTCCTTCGCGCTTGCCGAAGGCGGCGCCATAGGCCGGGCGCTTGCTGCCGTCGGCCGGGGCGAGATCGATGGCGAAACCCGGATAGGGGCCTGCCCGTAGGCGTTCGACCGTGATGAGGGTCTTCACCGGCCTCTCGCGGCCCGCGGGCGAGCGCAGGGCGCGAGCTAATCGCTCCGGATCCTTCAGAAGGGCGTCCGTGATCTCTGCATCCTTGCCCGTCAGACGAATGACACTCACCGCGAGGCCCGGACCGCATACGGGCGGGGCGCAGAAGGACAGGGCGACCGGGTCGGACCGGTCCTCGGCCAGCCATTTGCGTAAGGGCAAGGCGTCCCAGGACGTGTCTGTCGGCAGGCCCGCGACCTGCCGGGGAATGTAGCCGCAGCTGGCAACGGACAGGGCGAGGGCCAGGATCAGAAAGCTGATACACAACGGGCGGACGGGCATGGGGCCAATCTATGCAGGAAACCGAGGGGAGGGGAATAGCCGCCCGTTCCAAAGAAAAGCCCGGCACGGGGCCGGGCTTTCATATCGTTAAAGCGCAGGGCCTTACTGCACGAGGCGTGGGCCGCCCGTGACCGGGTTCTCGTTCTCGGACAGGATGCCAAGGCGGCGGGCAACCTCTGTGTATGCCTCGACCAGCCCGCCCATGTCCCGGCGGAACCGGTCCTTGTCGAGCTTGTCCTTGGACTTGATGTCCCAGAGACGGCAGGAATCCGGGGAAATCTCGTCAGCCACGACGATGCGCATCATCTCGCCCTCCCAGAGACGGCCCGTCTCCAGCTTGAAGTCGACAAGGCGGATGCCGACGCCGAGGAAGAGGCCGGAGAGGAAGTCGTTGACCCGGATGGCGAGCGCCATGATGTCGTCGATCTCCTGGGGCGAGGCCCAGCCGAAGGCGGTGATGTGCTCCTCCGACACCATCGGGTCGTTCAGGGCGTCGTTCTTGTAATAGAATTCGATGATCGAGCGGGGCAGCTGCGTGCCTTCCTCGATGCCCAGACGGGTGGCGAGGGACCCCGCCGCCACGTTCCGTACCACCACCTCGAGCGGAATGATCTCCACCTCGCGAATCAGCTGCTCGCGCATGTTCAGGCGGCGGATGAAGTGGGTCGGGATGCCGATCTCGTTCAGATGCTGGAAGAGGTATTCGGAGATCCGATTGTTGAGCACGCCCTTGCCGTCGATCACTTCATGCTTCTTGGCATTGAAGGCGGTCGCGTCATCCTTGAAGTGCTGGATGAGCGTACCGGGTTCCGGGCCCTCATAGAGGACCTTCGCCTTGCCCTCATAGATGCGACGGCGACGATTCATAGGCGTGTACCGTGGTTTGAGAAAATCCATTTGCCGTGGCTCCTGGGGATGTTCATTTTTTAGATCCGCGGCTGGCGTTAAGCGCGGCTTTTCACCGGCGCTCCGCTTGAAGGGGCAACCTATCCGATCCCTCGGGCAAGCACAACGCGGAGGAGCGGGGCGCAGGATCGCAGCCTGGTCAAATACCGACCTTAAGATGGGGAGCGTCTGGTATCCGCGCGAGTGCGCCCTTATATCGCATGAAGGACCAAGCTTAAGGGAGAAAGATCAGATGACCGCTTTCGACGACCGCAGGAACGCCTTCGAGAAGCAGTTCGCCCACGATGAGGATCTGCGCTTCAAGGCGACCGCCCGCCGCAACAAGCTGTTCGGGCTCTGGGTCGCCGAGCGCCTGGGCAAGACCGGGGAAGACGCGGAGAGCTATGCCAAGAGCGTCGTTCTGGCTGATTTCGAAGAAGCGGGCGATGCCGACGTTCTCCGCAAGGTCAGCAAGGACCTCGAGGCCGCCGGCCAATCGGCAGGCGAGACCGAGCTGACCGCCAAGCTCGTCCAGATGACCGAGCGCGCGATCGAGGAAGTCAAAGCGGGCCGCTAACGGCCCGTCTTCAGCTGCCGCACACCTCCAGGGTAAATTCAGAAAGCCTGTCGAAAGGGCATCATGCCGACCCATCCATCCTTTCCCGAGCGGCTGAAAGCCGGTTCTCCTCTGCTGACAGCCTGGTGCGGCATGCCGGATTCCACCGTGCCAGGGATCCTGGCCCGTGAGGCGTTCGATGCCGTCGTGCTGGACATGCAGCACGGCTCGATCGACTTTGCCGCCGCGCTGCAGGCGGTGCCGTTGGTCGCCGCTGCGGGAAAGCCGGCCCTGGTTCGTATTCCCGTGGGGGATTTCGCCTCCGCCTCACGCTTCCTGGATGCCGGCGTCTCGGGCGTGATCGCCCCCATGATCAATACCATCGAGGACGCCAGGCGCTTCGCCGGGTTCATGAAGTTCCCGCCCGTCGGCGAGCGCAGCTGGGGTGCTTATGGGGCGCTTTCTCTCTCCGGGATGGGGCCGGACGAGTATCTGCAGCAGGCCAACAAGCTGACGGCCTCCTTCGCCATGGTGGAGACCCGCGAGGCTCTCGCCATCATCGACGACATCCTGGCCGTGCCGGGGATCGATGGAATCTTCATCGGTCCCTCGGATCTTTCGATCGCCCTCTCGGGCGGAAAAGGCCTCAATCCTACCGGCGCCGAGGTCGAGAAGGCTCTGGACCATGCGCTCGCCCGGGCGAAGGCCGCGGGCAAGGTCGCGGCCATCTATGCCGTATCAGGAGCACGGGCTTCTGAACTCGTCCGGAAGGGCTTCCACATGGTTTCCATCGGCAGCGACATCTCGATGCTCAGAGCCGGAGCTCACGCTGCCCTGGCGGCCGCACGGGCCTAGATGGCGTCGCGGCAAGGGAGACCGAAGGCCTGAGCCAGAAACAGGCCTCCCTGCCTGAGGCCCTCTTCGTCGATCCCATGGCCGAGGCCGACCGAGAGGTGCCATTGGAAGGGGATCTCAGCCGCGCTCAAAGTCTCTTTCGAGATAAAGAACATCTCGACTGGGACCACGTCGTCCCGGTCCCCATGGACCAAGAGGATCGGGGGCTTCGATCGTGTCTCTTTAAGGCTCTCCGGCCCCTGCCCGTCCTCCAGCACCAGCAGGCCCGAATAGCCGACGATGGCGGCCGGAGCAGCCTGCCGACGTAGGCCGACATGGAGCGCCATCATGGCGCCCTGGCTGAAGCCGACGAGAGCGAGCTTCGATGCCGGTAGGGAATGCCGGGCGAGTTCCCGATCCAGAAAGGCGTCGAGTTGAGGGGCTGCATAGATCACGCCGCGCCAGAATTCGCGCGGGTCGGTCAGGGTAAGCGGAAACCACTCCCGCCCCATGGGCACATTGCTGCAGGGATCGGGCGCATGAGGTGCCACGAAGGTGGCATCCGGCAGCCAGTCATGCCATTGCTCGCCAAGCTCGATCAGATCGTTCCCGTCCGCTCCCAGGCCGTGAAGAAGAACGACGAGCTGCTTGGCCGTCCCGGATTTCGGAGCAAGGCGCGGGCCATCGATGGAAGCCGTCATCCAGGTGCGCCCTCCCGCGATTTGATTACACGGTAATAGGCCCAGAGCATCTTGGCGGCCACGCCTCGCCAGGGGCGCCAGTTCTCAGCCAGAGCGTTCAAGGCCTTGGCGTCCGGTCGCTGCTCCAGCCCATAGGCGAGGCGGGCCGCCTCCTGTACGGCCAGGTCACCGCTCGGAAAGGCATCCGGATGGCCGAGGCAGAACAGCAGGTAGACGTCGGCCGTCCAGGGACCAATCCCCTTCACCCGTGTGAGGAGATTGTGGGCCTCCTCGGCGCCATGATTCCGCAATTCGTCGAGGGGAAGCCTGCCTTCGACGATCTCCGTCGCTACGGCCCGCAGGGTCCTGACCTTCCCGGCGGAGAGCCCGGCCGACCGAAGGTCCTCGTCGGAGAGTCGGAGAAGGACATCCGGCGTCGGAGGTTCGAGGATCTGTCGCAGGCGGTTCCAGATGGCGGTCGCGCTGGCGGTGGAAACCTGCTGGCCGATGACGATCCAGGCCAAGCCCTCAAAGCCCGGGGGCCGCCTGCGCAGCTGCGGCGTGACCCCGCTCGCGGCCAAGTTCGCCATCACGGGATCGGCCAGCGCCAACTCGCTCACGCCCCTCTTGAGAACCGCATCCGTTTCGAGGAGGGTGGCCATTCCTTCACGTTCCTTTTGTCTCGCAGGCTCCCGTGACGAAGCCGGTTTTTCGATTCGCTCCCAGCCCCAATGGGCGGCTCCATCTGGGCCATGCCTATTCCGCCCTGCTCAACGCCGATTTCGCGCTCCGCCTTCAGGGGCGCTTCCTCCTGCGCATCGAGGACATCGATACCACACGGTGCCGGCCGGAATTCGAGACCGCCATCTATGACGACCTCGCCTGGCTCGGCCTGCACTGGGAAGTACCGGTGCGGCGGCAATCGGAACACTTCGCGGATTACCACGCCGCCTTCCTGAGACTGAAGGGGAGGGGAGTGGTTTATCCATGTTTCTGCACACGCAAGGACATCGCAGAGGCCATTGCCTGCCGGGAGACGGAGAGCGGTCGGGAATGGCCCCGCGATCCCGACGGCGCACCGCTCTATCCCGGCATCTGCCGGACCATGCCCAATGAGGAAGCTAGTCACCGGATCGTTGCTGGCGAGCCGTATGCCTGGCGTCTCGACATGGTGGCTCTGAAAAAGCTTGCGCCGGGGCCCTATCGTTTCCGAAGGTTCGACCGCGAAGGCCGAGAGGAAGCCGTCAATGCGGATCCCTGGCGCTGGGGTGATGCGGTGATCGTGCGCAAGGAAACGCCGACCAGCTATCACCTCTCCGTTGTAGTGGACGATGCCCTCCAGGGTGTCACCCATGTGGTCCGCGGCCAGGATCTCGAAGCTGCGACCGATCTTCACGTGTTGCTCCAGGCCCTGCTGGACCTGCCGACACCTCGCTATCACCACCATGGGCTCGTGCTCGATCCGGCGGGCGACAAGCTGGCGAAGAGCCGTCAGTCACGATCCCTGACCGAGTTGCGCGCGGAGGGTGCGACGCCTCAGGCGATTTGGCGGAGGCTCGGGTTTGGGCCTCAGCCGACGCCCAGCACGTAGAGCCAGACCAGGGTCGTGCCCAAGGCGAGGAAGGTCGACAGGGTGATAGCGCTGGAGGCGAGAGCCACGCCCTCCCCATAGCGCTCGGCAAAGAGATAGGCGTTGATGCCCGACGGGCAGGAGGCGAAGAGCACCGCGACCCCGGCCCAGACCGGCGGCATATCGAAGACATACGTTGCCAACAGCAGCACGATCAGGGGATGCAGTACGAGCTTGAGGAACGAGATCACGGTCGGCAGCTTCCAGCCCATCTGCAGGCCGTAGCGGCGCAGAGCAATGCCCATGGAGATGAGAGCACAGGGCACGGCAGCGCTCGCCAGCAGGTCCATCACCTGCCAAGCCGGGGCTGGCACGTAAGATGCGATCGGGCGGCAGGCGGACCCGGCCAGGATTCCGACGACGATGGGATGGGTGAAGAGGCGGCGCAGGACGACGAGCGGCGAGGCCTGGCGCCCTTCGGCCAGGATCGTCGCGAGGGTCATCGTGATGGGGAGATGGACCGCGATCAGAAGAAAGAGCGGGACGGCCCCCTCGTTCCCGTAGGCCTTGAGGATCATCGGGACGCCGACGAAGACCGTGTTCGCCTGACCCGCCGAGAAGCCAGCGACGACACCGGAAATGCCCTTGATTCCGAAGAAGCGCCGGCCGATCACCATGGCTAGAAGCCAGACCACGGCCACGCCGATAAAGTAGGAGATCCAGTAGCCCCAGGGCTGGACGTCCGGGATCTCGGCGCGGACGAGGGTGCGGAAGATCAGGCAGGGCAGAGACAGGGTGAAGACGAATTCGGACAGACCCTCTCCGGCTTTCTCGGAAATGAGGCCCGTCTGGCGCGCGACATAGCCGATGCCGATCAAGCCGAAGACCGGCAGCACAATCGCGAAAAGCTCAAGCATATGCTCTATCGCAACTCCGCGCGCTGGGAGAGAGCAGCGGAAGCAACGCTGTGAGACATCAGCTCGTCGACCTGCTCGCGCTGGCGCTTGAAATCGACCAATCCGCGGCCCTCGAGCTCTTTTCCGCGCGGCAGGCGGATCTTGAGAGGATCGACGAAGCTGCCATTGATGATCACCTCGTAATGGAGGTGAGGTCCGGTCGAGAGGCCGGAATTGCCCACATAGCCGATGACCTGGCCCTGCTGGATTCGTTTGCCGGGGCCGATGCCCTTGGCAAAGCTGGACATGTGGGAATAGGCCGTCACATAGCCGTTCGTATGCTGAAGTTCGACCCGGCGGCCGTAGCCGGAATCCCACTCGGCCTTGATCACCGTGCCGTTGCCGGCGGCGATGATGGGGGTGCCGACCCTGTTGGCCCAATCGACGCCGGTATGGGGCCGTGAATAGCCCAGGATCGGGTGGAAGCGCGAGCCGAAGCCCGAGCGCAGGATGCCGTCGGCGATGGGCTTGCGGATCAGGAATTTCTTGAGGGAACGGCCCGATTCATCGAAGAAATCGACCGCGCCATCCTCGCCTTGGTAGCGGTAGACGCGCCGCGCCTCTCCGCCCACCGTCAGTGAGGCATAGAGAACCTCCGGCGCACCATTCTCGTCATCCGAGCCATAGAAGATCTCGAAGGAATCGCCTTGGCTGACGCGGCGCTGGAAGTCTACATCGTAGCCGAAGATGCGCACCAGCTCGGACACGGTCTGGCGGGGCAGCTCGTTCTTGAGGGCCGTCTCGTAGAGGCTCTCATAGAGCCTCACACCGCCGCGGCCGTCGTCTTCCTCCTCTTCAGAGGTTTCGGCCACCTGCCGGTTCGTCTCATCGGCGGGCGGCGTGACGGACACGAAGACGCCGCGGTCGTTTGTGGCTGCAATACCTTCGATACCCCGCTCTCCGAACGTGATTACACGCACAATCTGCCGAGGATCTCCGAGGCGGGGGCCGGGGGCTATGAGAATGCGGAGCCTCTGGCCTTCGGTCAGGCCCTCGACCTTGATGCGGGCGGCCAAAGCCGATGTGATCGCGGCGATCTGCTCGGGCGTGCCCCCATAGCTGCGTAAGGTCGTCTCGAGGGTTTCCCCCTTTTTGAGAACGACATCGCGCTCTTCGACGAGGGGCGCCATGGCCTTCTGCTCGACCTTGGGAAGATCGGTCACGTTCTCGGGCACGACTCGAACCTCGATCGTGCTGAAGGGCGCATCGACGACGCGGGCATAGCCCAGGGCGTCACCCAACCCTTCCGGCTGCCGCAGGGTCCGCGACAGCATCTGCTGGGCCGGGATCGGCACGGAGGCTCGACGCCCCGCCTCGTTGAAGACCCGCCGTTCCTCCTCCAGGATCGCGACCACATCACTATCCGTCAGGGAGGGAGCGGTCGCCGCGATGGCCACCATGGCAAGGTCGCGCCGGAGGACGGACACGTCCGCATCGGCGATCTCCGGCGTCGGCTCGACCCGCTGCTCGTCCATTCCCTCGGCGAACAGGCGCAGGGGATTGAAGGGCGGAATATCGGCCGCATAGGTGCCGGCGGTCAGGGAGAGGTTCGTGGCGACGCGCACGAAGTTGCGAACCTTGATGGCCTCGCGCTCGCCGCTGCGGATCGTCATCGGCGCCTTGAAACTCTGGCGCGCGGAGGACGTGTGCTCCGTCATGTTGAGCCGGTCGGCCTTGCGGGCCACGTTCGAACTGCGCTCCTCGTCGGTTCCTGAAGGAGCCCTGCCATTGAGAGCCGCCCGCTCCGGGGGGAGGGCAGATGTCGTCGCGCCTTCAAGGGCGATATAGATGGAAGCGCCGATCAGGGCCGCGCCCGTGACGCCGGTCAAGACGCTGGCGCCGAGCCAGCGCAGGTTCACCTCCCATTTGTCGACCTCCGGGGCCGCGCCGCCATTGGTGTTTAGCGGTGGCTCGTGTCCGAGATCGATGCCGGACGACAGATGCGAGGCCGCCTTTCGGGAACCTCTGGCATGGCTGTCGTCGGAAGGAGGGTGGCTCATGATCTCTGTCTGGTGTCGATGCGGGTGGGTTGCTGTCAAAGACACCAGAGGCCATCTAGCACAAGAGACGGCAACCGCACAGGCCAATAGATAAGCTTGGTCGGCACGCCAACTCTCCGGGAGAAGAGGTTCGGGGAAAGAAGGGCCTCCCGCGGCCCTGCTTCATGCTGCACTGTGTCCGCAGTGAGGCAGGAGCAAAAAAACCTGTGCGGCAGGGCGCCCCGGCCGCGGAATTCGAAGCTCTGTCAAAAAACTTTCACAAGCACGTTGACAGGAGAAAGGGGTTCGGCCTATATACCGCCCATCGACGCCGCCGCTGACGCGAACGGCGCCCAGATCTTCCTCAGAAACCGGGCTGCTGGGCCCGACTTCGGTCGGGAACAAAAGCTGTTCTGCGGGGGTCTGTTTTTATCGGTGACATCGCAAGATGTCGTGTTCTTTGACAAGTGAAGAGAGAAGAGAAGCGTAGGCGGCGGTGTCCTTGCGGATCGTTCGATGAACGATCGTGAGAATATCGACCTGTTCTATGCTTTGGTGAGTACACCGCTTCAGTGGCA
>NZ_JBVVAK010000063.1:0-49637 GCF_055792825.1 Microvirga sp. GN3 | reverse complement strand
AACGCCTGGGCCGTCGGCGCTCCGATCGGACAGTCTGCGCACCGCCGCCCCAGGCTCCGTCTCACCCGACCTGACTGACAGTTTCGCTTTGCGCCTCACGCGACATTTCAACTTGGTTGCCACATTATTGATGGGTGAGCGGAGCCATGAAACGTCCTCCGCTGCTCCCTCCTTCGGGTTCGGCCCTAAGCGTCGTATCGATCCGATTTGCGTTTGACCGAGTATTGGACAGCCATACTCGCAGGATTGCGGTTCATCCCCTTCGGTTGATCACAGATGCTGCTCGGACCCGTGGATCGGTTGCGCTGCGTTTCTGGCAATCCTTTGTCCAGTTGTCGATCGATCGGCTTGGGGCGATCACCGGCAAACCTTGATCAGCCTGCGGATATGAATGTCTGGAGCTGTTTCTGCCGGCTGGGACCACCTCTTTTCTTGCAAGGTCCCATTTTATTGCCGTGAACCGGATCTGTTTCGCCTAAACACGCTCCAAGGGTCGTTCGAGCGGCGGTGATGTGTCTATGGCAGGTGCATGGAACCGTTATGGTTAACGCAGAAATTCCTTGCTCCAGCATCCTCAAGGCTTCGTCCCTCAATGCCTGAACCGAAATCCCGAACCGGCAGGCAATACCCGCAGTTCGATCCACTCGCCCTGCCCGCCTCCGCAGTCGATCCCAATCAACCTCTTATGATCTACCGCTGACGGTCCCACACCAGGGCTGCCAGGGGCATGACGTGGTTGCGCCTCAGGGTGATGATCAGAACACCATAGAGCGCAATCCCCGTGCCGATGGCCATTCGCACGTCGAAATGATCGCCCGTGATGAGAAGTCCGAGCGCCACAGTCATCAGCGGGTTCATGATCGTCAGAGGTGCGATGAGGTTGGCCGGGTATTTTCCAATGAGCCCATAATAGATGGTGTGGGCCACGAGAGACACGATCAGGGCCGAGAACAGCAGAGCCGCCAGGAAGGCCCAACCGGCTTCCATCGCCCGCGGGATCTGATTGGCCTCGAGGCTGGCTGTGAGGAATGTTAGCGGCAGCACGGAGGCAAGTCCGATCCAGGCCTGGAAGCGCAGCGGCCGAACGCCTTCCATCTGCTTCATCATCACGGCTGCCAGCGAGCCCACAGCCGCGGATCCCAGGATCAGGAGGAGCCCACCGGAGATCGGAAGACCGCCATTGGGATCCCACATCACGAGCACACCACCCACGAATGTCAGCGCGATGCCTAAGGCCCGTCGCCAGTAGATCCTTTCTCCAAGCATCGCGACTGACAACAGGGTCGTGATCGGCAGGCCGAGCTGTGAGACGATGGCGGCACTCGACGGGCTCGCCGTCTTGATGCCTAAGAAGAACAGGGCGAAGCCGCCTCCTCCCATGAAAAACCCGACCAGAAGAATGCGCCAGGTCGGCCTAGGCATGGGCAGCAGCCAGGGCAGCGCCAGCAGGGCGACGATGGCATAGCGGATGGCCGCATAGAACAGCGGCGGAATCGCCATGTCCGAAACGACGATCTTGCTCACCACCGTATGGGCTGCCCACAGCAGGCAGACCAGAATCATCAGGGAAAAATCACGCAGAGCCATGATGTTGGATAACTCGGGCCTGGTGCGCACTACAAATGCCAGGTGCGTAGGGCTGGCATGCTTCCGCGTGTCTGAGACGGCTTTTCAAAGGTAACGATTGCATATCTGGGCGTTTTCACCTCGGGCCACATGATCCCAGATGTCGTCCTGCGGCTCGTATCCGATGAGCTGGCGGGTGGTCTCGATATCCCATGGCATGCCTTGGTTCGCTGACATGCCGTTGACGACGATGCCGGGCTGCGGCCAGGCTTTCGCGTCCGCGAGAAGCGCCCGCTCCATGACGGCCGTGAAGTCCCGGTTGGAGAGCCACATGTTGCGGAACCACCGCAAATCCCGTTCCGTATCCGGGCCGATATTTGTGTCGTCGCCGGGCAGGCCGGACGTGTTGATCGTCTCCGGCCTGTTCTCCTCGGGCTGACACCAGCCAATCCGGACGCAGACCGCGGTCAACGCTCCGTTCGACCGGTTTGCCTCGGCGAGACAGGCACGCTCGCCCATCAGCTTGGACGCCGCGTAGGCAAATCCCTGAAGCATCTCCCGGCCGTTGAACCAGCGCGTTCCCGGGCCCGGCGGCAGAGATGTCGTCAGAGCACCGGGCGTCAGGGTGTCGGCCAGAGGCGTGTCCTTGTATTGCCCCATCACATGGTTGGAGGAGGCGAACACGATCCGCTTCAGGCCGGCCCGGCTGGCCGCCGCCAGCAGAGCGAGCGTCATGTCGAAGGACGCTGAGGCATCGCTCCAGGGCGCATCGGGATACGGGTTCTGGGCGGCGAAATGCACTGAGGCATCGACCCCGGCCAGAGCCGCGTGCCATTGCATGTCGGAGGGATCCGCAAGATTGCCCGCAACCCACTGCACCCTGTCCACGGGTGCAACAGAAGCGGGTGCCGACCGATCGAGCGCGACGATCCGCTCGCACCAATCCCGTGTCAGGAGATGCGCGATCAGCTTCTGACCGAGATTACCTCCCGCGCCTGTGATGAGGACAGAGCGAACCGGTTTCAAGGAAGTCATGATCGAACTGACGCTCCATGATAATGCTCGATAGGCAGTATCGCGCTGCCCGCGCCGACTGTCACCAGTTGGTGACCGAGCCGTCCCGCCTCCTCAGATGCGGCGCTTCCCAGAACTCGAAGCTCTGCCTTGCGATCAGCTCCTCATTGACCTCGATCCCAAGGCCGGGTGCGTCCGGAACCGGATAATGGGCCCCCACCAGACGCGGCTGGACCGGGAAGAAATCGGAGTTGTCGAAGCCGAGATGCGTTTCCGCGGGGCTTGCGCGGGTTTCGAGCCAGGAAAAGTTCGGCACAGCAGCGGAGAAATGGATGGTCGCCGCCGTACAGATGGGCCCGAGCGGGTTGTGCGGCATCATGTCGACGTAGTGGGTTTCGCTCCACGCCGCGACCTTCATCGATTCCGTCAGGCCGCCGACGTTGCAGACATCGAGGCGATTGTATTGGTGAATGTCGCGCTCGATATAGGGCTGGAACTGCCATTTTGAGGCGAACTCCTCGCCGATGGCGAAGGGAACGTCGGTCAGACGGCGCAGTGCCTCATAGGAGCCCGGCGACTCGTCGCGGATCGGCTCCTCGAGGAAGTCGAGGGTGCCCGATGGCATCTTCTGGCAGAAGCTCGCGGCCTCCGCGACGCTGAGGCGGTGGTGATAGTCGATGCCGAGGACGACATCCTCGCCCAGCGCCTCACGGGCCTTCACACACCATTTCGCCGTCGTCGCGATGTGCTCGCGCGGCTCGTAGATTTCTTTGTGTTCGTGCCCCGAAGGTGAGAGACGCATGGCAGTCCAGCCATGCTCGACCAGCATTCGTGCCTGTTCGATCATGGCCGGGCCCGGCTCCGCGAAGGTCGTCGCAAAGGTCAGGATGCGGTCGCGCTGTTTGCCGCCGAGCAGCTCGTAGACTGGCACGCAAAGGGCCTTGCCCTTGATGTCGTGGAGCGCGATGTCGATGGCCGAGATCGCGGCCTGCAGCACGCGGCCGCCTTCGAAATACTGGCTGCGATACATCTCCTGCCACAGGGCGCTGATCTTGAACGGATCGCGGCCGCGCAGGAATTCGGCATAGTGCTCAAGCGCGCCGACAACGGCTTTCTCGCGGCCGGACAGGCCACTCTCGCCCCAGCCGTAAATTCCTTCATCCGTCTCGACTTTCACCAGTAGCTGGTTGCGGATACCAACCTTGACGGCATAACTCTTGATCGCGGTGATCTTCATTTCATCCTCGGATTACCAATGCCACAGAGTACCGTCTTCGAGACGGTTCACGGGCAGATACGCGTGCTGGTAAGGGTACTTTTCCGCCAGCCTCTCATCGATATCGACACCATGGCCGATGGCCTCGCCCGGATGGAGGTAACCGTCGGACAGGCTCCAGGCGCTCGGGAAAACCTCGAGGATCTGCGGCAGATAACCGGAATATTCCTGGATGCCGAAATTGGGGACCCACAGGTCGAGATGCAGGTTGGCGCCGAGACAGATGGGCGACATGTCCATCGCGCCGTGGCACGCGGTGCGGACATTGTAAACACTCGCAAAATCCATGATACGGCGCAGCGCCGTGACGCCGCCCGCATGCACGGTGGTCATGCGGATATAGTCGATAAGCTGCTCCTCCATGAGAAGCCGGGCATCCCAAATGGTGTTGAACACCTCGCCGACGGCGAGCGGCGTCGTGGTGTGCTGGCGGATCAGCCGAAAGCCCTCCTGGTGCTCTGCCGCAACCGCATCTTCGAGCCAGAAAAGACGTGCGAATTCCAGGTCCTTGCCGAGCCGGGCGGCTTCGATGGGTGTCAGGCGATGGTGCGTGTCGTGCAGAAGCTCGATGTCCCAGCCATGGGTGTCCCGTACTGCCTTGAAGAGCTCCGGCACGTAGCGCAGGTATTTCGATGTCGACCAGGTTTCCTCATGCGGGACAGCATCGTCGAGGGCGTTGTTCGTCACCGATTTCGCGCCCGTGCCGTAGACGTCCGGGAGTCCCGGAATGCCGACCTGGACGCGGATCGCCTTGTAGCCCTGCTCCTTGCGCCGGCCGACGGCCTCCACAGCCTCGGCGATGTCGCGGCCCTGAGCATGGGTGTAGCACAGCACCTTCTCGCGGCTCGCGCCGCCGAGAAGCTGATAAAGCGGCATATTGGCGGCCTTGGCCTTGATGTCCCAGAGGGCGGTATCGATGCCGGCAATCGCCGCCATGGTCACCGGGCCTCGACGCCAATAGGCTCCCTTGTAGAAATACTGCCAGATGTCCTCGATGCGGCTTGGATCGCGGCCGATGAGAAGCGGTGCGAGATGGTCCTGCAAATAGGCGACAACGGCGAGTTCGCGGCCATTCAGCGTCGCATCGCCGACTCCGGTGAGCCCTTCGTCCGTAAAGATCTTGACGGTGACGAAGTTGCGCCCCGGCGAGCAGACGATAATTTTGACGTCGGTGATTTTCATCGATTTACCCGTTGGCTGAAAGCGTGCGGCCGGAATCGTACCGGAACCGGTTGTGGATGCGCCGATTGCGTGGATCGGGATGGGGAATGGCCGAGAGCAGCGCCCGCGTGTAATCGTGCGCTGGATTGTTGACGACCTGATCGGTCTCACCCATCTCGACGATCTTGCCGCGATACATGACAGCGACACGGTCGCACATGTAGCGGATCACCGACATGTCGTGGGAGATGAAGACATAGGAGAGACCGAGCTCGTCCTGCAGCTTCATCATCAGGTCGAGCATCTGGGAGCGCAGCGAGACGTCGAGAGCCGAGGTCGCCTCGTCGGCGACGATAAGCCTCGGATTCAGCGAGATCGCGCGGGCGATGCCGATGCGCTGCCGCTGGCCGCCGGAAAAGGCATGCGGATAACGCTCCCGCCAGGCCGGCTCCAAGCCGACCTGCTGCATCAGGTCGGCGACGCGGTCGTTGAGTTCCCTACCCTTCATGCCGGCGATCTTGAGCGGCTCGGCGATGATCTGGCCGGCGGTCTTGCGCGGGCTGAGCGATCCCACGGGATCCTGAAAGATCATCCGGACCTCGCGGCGGATCTTTTCTAATGCGCCCTTGTCGGCGGTGCGGATGTCGACCGTAAGACCGTCCGGGCGGCGATAATCGATGGCGCCGGCCTGTGCGTCGTAGATGCGCAGCAGGCAGCGTCCCATCGTGGTCTTGCCGGATCCGGACTCGCCGACGATGCCGAGCGTCTCGCCCGGTCGAACGCTCAAGGAGACGTCGTCGACTGCCTTGAGGCCCGAGGGGAAGGTCAGCGAAAGGTTCCGCACTTCGAGAAGCGGCGGGGTTCCGGCCGGGATTGCCGGTCGCGACAACCGAACCTCCGCCTTCTTCTCCAATTTGACGACGGAGCCGATCAGCCGGCGCGTATACGCGTCCTGCGGCGCATGGAAGATCTGCTCGACGGGTCCCCTCTCCATCACCTTGCCGCGATACATGACGAGGACCTCGTCGGCGATCTCGGCGACGACGCCCATGTCATGGGTGATGAAGAGCACGGCCATGCCGTGGCTCTGCTGCAGCCTTTTGATGAGATCGAGGATTTCGGCCTGCGTTGTCACGTCGAGCGCCGTCGTCGGCTCATCGGCGATCAGCACCGAGGGGTTGCAGGCAAGCGCCATGGCGATCATCACGCGCTGGCGCATGCCGCCCGAGAACTCGAAGGTGTAGCGGTCGATGGCCACCTCGGGACGCGGGATCTCGACCTGCCGCAGGAGTTCGAGAACGCGCTCGCGCTGCTCGTGCTTGGGCGTGCCGAAGTGGATACGCAGCGCCTCGCCGATCTGCGTGCCGATACGGTGAACCGGCGAGAGCGAGCTCATCGGCTCCTGGAAGATCATGGCGATCTCCTTGCCGCGCACGCTGCGGATCTCCCGGCCCCGCGGGTCGAGCTTGGCGAGGTCGGTCCTCGAGCCGTCGGCACGGGTGAGCAGGATGGACCCACCCTCGATGCGGCCAGGCCTGTCGACGATCTGCAGGATCGAACGCGCGGTTACGGACTTGCCGGAACCGGATTCGCCGACGACGCAGAGAGTCTTGCCGCGTTGCAGCTCGAACGAGACGCCGTCGACCGCCTTGAAGATGCCGGTACGGGTCGGGAAAACGGTCTTGAGGTCCCGAACCTCGAGGATCGTGTCCTTCGTCATGCTCATGCCACCGACTCGTAGGGATCTGCGGCATCGCGGAGACCGTCGCCGAGGAAATTGAGCGCCAGAACCGAGATGACGATGGCAGCGGCCGGCGTGAAGAGCAGCCACGGCGCCTGGGCGACCGCGCGAATGTTCTGCGCCTCCTGCAGAAGGACGCCCCAGGAGATGATCGGCGGCTGCAGGCCGATACCGAGAAAGGACAGCGCCGTCTCGGCCAGGATCATCGACGGGATCGCAAGCGTCAGGGTCGCGATGATGTGGCTGATGAAGGACGGCACCAGATGGTGGAAGATGATGCCGATCTCGCTCATGCCGTCGAGACGGGCCGCGATCACGAAATCCTCGTTTCTCAGGGACAGGAACTTGCCGCGTACCTCGCGCGCCAGGCTTGTCCAGCCAATCAGAGAAACGATCAGCGTGATGACGAAGTAAGTCCGAAGCGGCGGCCAGCCGACGGGGATCGCCGCCGCAAAGCCCATCCAGAGGGGGATGGTCGGGATCGAGCGGAGCAGCTCGATGAAGCGCTGGATCGCGAGATCGATCCAGCCGCCGAAAAAGCCGGAAATGCCGCCGATGGTGACCCCAAGGATCAGGCTGATGAAGACGCCTACGAGACCGATGGACAGCGAAATCTTGGCGCCGTGGACGACGCGAGAGAAGATGTCGCGACCGAGACGATCCGCGCCGAAGATGTACAGGCTGTCGCCCGGCTTCGGGTTCGTGAGGCCGAAGAGCTTGGTCTGCATCGGGATGAAGCCGAGCAGGTCATAGGGCTGTTGTGCTGGCACGAAGAAGGACACCGAGAGCGGCTTCGTCGCGTCGGGCGTGAACTCCCGGCGCATCGACTCGGTGTTCAGCGTCATCTTGAGCTGGTTGACATGCGGCTGGAACGAGCCGTCCAGGAACAGCGAGATGCCCTGGGGCGGCGCATAGGTAAAGCGCGCGTTCGGGACATTGGGATCGAAGGGCGCGATGAAGTCCGCGAAGGCCGCGACGAGATACATGAACACGATCACGACGAGGCTTAAGAGCGCGATCTTGTGCTTCTTGAACTTGAGCCAGAACAGGCGCCATTGGCCGGCGACGGCCATGTCCCTGCCGTGCAGATCGAGTGACGTCGTGGTCTCGGGCGGAAGGCTGGTGATATCTGTCATTGGAGCCGGATCCGCGGGTCGGTGATGGCGAGCAGGATGTCCGAGATCAGCGTTCCGATGATGGTGAGCACCGAGATCAGCAGGATGAGCGAGCCAGCGAGATACATGTCCTGGGCGAGAAGTGCGCGGAGCAGCAGCGGCCCGGTGGTCGGCAAACTCATGACGACGGACACGATGATCTCACCCGAAATGACTGCCGGCAGGATCCAGCCGAGGGTCGAGATCAGTGGGTTGAGGGCAAGGCGCACCGGATAGCGCAGCAGGAGCTCCAGTTCCGACATGCCTTTGGCCCGCGCCGTGGTAACATAGGGCTTCGAGAGCTCATCGAGCAGATTGGCGCGCATGATGCGCACCAGAGCCGCGAGCGATCCGAGACCGATCACCACGACCGGCAGCCAGACATGCTGGGCGAAGTCGACGAGTTTACCGAGGCTCCACGGCGCATCGACATAATCGGGCGAGAACAACCCGCCGACGCTCTGCCCGAAGAAGGCGGACATGATGTACATGGCCGAGAGCGCCATCAGGAAGTCCGGCACGGCCAGGAAGAAGAAAGCCAGGAAGGTCGCGGTGTAATCGGAGATCGAGTACTGCCGCACCGCCGACAGGATCCCGATAGGAATCGCAATGGCCCAAACGAAGCACAGCGTCAGAATCGAGAGCAGCAGCGAGAAGCCGAGACGGTTCCAGATGAGCTCCGTGACCGGCTTGCCGAGCTCGAAGGATATGCCGAAATCGCCGCGGATCAGGATGCCGGCGATCCACTTGTAATACTGAACATAGATCGGCTGATCGAGGCCATAGCGTTCGCGCATGGCGGCGACCGTGCCGGCCTCCACCGCGCCACCCTGGCTCGCCCAATCTGCCATCAGGGTCGTGAGATAATCTCCCGGCGGAAGCTGGATGATGATGAAGGCTACGATGGAGACGGCAAACAGTGTCGGTATCGCGAACACCATTCGCTTGATGATGTAACGAAGCATGAACCTGACCGTTCGATGAAATCGAAGGGGTATCCGGCGGCAGCACGCATGCCGCCGCCGGCACCAGACGGAGCCTTACTTGGCCGGCTTGTCGAAATACCACTGGGTCAGCGTCGGAGCCGGATGCCAGAGATTGCCGGTGATCGGGATGCCGTTGACGACGTTCTTTAGGTTGTTCGAGGTCATCATGTATTTCGGCATGGGGCGCGAGATGCCGATGTTGAGGAAATTATCCGCCGACAAGTTGATGAATTCCTTCATCTTCTGGCGACGGTCGTCATCCGTGACGGCGGCGTTGACCTTGTCATAGGCGGCCATCAGCGCCTTGATCGATTCCGGCGGCTCTTCGCCCGTGGTGCGGTTCGAATACCACTCGCTCCACTTCATCGCGAAGAAGATGTCGGCCTTCTGGAAGGGCATGTAGCAGCGTGGATCCGTATAGACCTCGGAAAGTCCGCCGACGCAGTTCCAGATATAGGCATCCTGCTCGTTCGCATACCACATCGTGTTGAGGCGTGCGCGGTCGGTGGTGCGGAGCTGGATATCGATGCCGATATCCTTGGCGTATTTCTGCACCATCTGCATCACGTCCGGATAGGACAGGCCGAAGACGTCGGCCACCATGAAGTTGATGGTGAAGCGCTTGCCGTTCTCATCGAGACGGAAGCCTTCGGCATCCTTCTTCGGCATGATCTTGTCGAGGATCTCGACCGAGCGCTTTGGATCGAACTCGGTGTATTGCTTCGCCTGGCGCTCGTTATGGAGCTCGTGCTCGGGCTGGACAGCCACCTGTGACGGAGCCCCCTGCCCCACATAGACGAGATCGATGATCTCCTGGCGGTTGATCGCATGGCTGAGCGCGATCCGGAAATCCTTGTTCTGGAAGATCTTGCGCTTGACCGGATCGGTTGAGTTCAAGTTGAGCAGGATGACCGCGTCATTCGCCGGCAGGTCCTTCACGTCCACGAAACGGTAATTGCCGGTTTTCTGGCCATCGAAGAGTACCGACTTGAAGGTCGCGTTGTTGATGTGACGGAAGGCGAAGTCGAACTCGCCCGAGGTCATCTTGAGTGCCATGAGCTGCGGATCGTCGAGCTTGGCCCAGGTGATGCCGTCGATATAGGGGAGCTGGTTTCCGGCCGTGTCCACTTTCCAGTAATAGGGATTGCGGGTTGCGACCACGCGCTCGCTGTCCGCATAGGGCACGGTCAGCACCCACGGATTGAGCGTCGGCAGTTCGAGGTTCTGCCAGAAGGGCGGCTGGAAGGTCAGCGAAACCTTGGAGTTGAACAGCGCCACCCAATCGCCGGCGGCGGGATTGGCCTTCAAGAGCGCCGGGATGCCGTCCTTGTTGTACTTCTCGTGAAACTTGCTGAGGTAATGCTTGGGATAGATGACCGGCAGGTGGCCTTGGCCATAGGCAAGCTGCTGCAGGAAGAGGCCGTAGGGCGACTCGAACTTGAACTCCACCGTCTGATCGTCGATCTTGGTCACCTTCACCGGCTTGCCGGCGACCGTGAAGGTCGGGTTCTTGGCCGGCGAGAGCGCGTTGTTCATGAACACGTCTTCGTACCAGAACATGATGTCGTCGACCGTGAAGGGCTGACCGTCGCTCCACTTCAGCCCCTTCCGGAGCTTGAACGTGTAAGTGGTCGCATCCTCGGAAGCCTTGAACTCCTCGGCAAGCGACGGCACGACCTTCTTCCATTGCGGATCCCAGCGCACGAGCAGTTCGTTGGCGATGGTGCGGGTCAGATTGTAATGGTCACCGTTGGCGAGGATCGTCGTGCGCAGGGTGCCGCCATATTTGCCGACACCATCGATCATAGTCTCCACATAGGGATTTTCCGGGAGCCGGTTGGCAACAGCGGGCAGCTTGCCTGCCTTCACCTGCTCATCGAGCATCGGAGCCTGCTTATAATCCGCCGCGCCGGCCGGGGACATCGCCCCTAGAAGCATGGCGCCTAACAGGCCTGTCGACATGACGAGGCCGGGCAGCTTGTGCTGGTAGCCCATAGCGTTTTCTCCTCTTGGCCGGCTTTTTGCCGGTTTCCTCCCGAACCACGGCCTTTTCGGCCGCCGCACGGAAAAGCTTTCAAATCGTACATTATTTGTCAATCTGAATGTATGGTTTAAGATGCTTCGCGCTTGGCAAGCGAGGACCGAGTGAATAAAGAAACATTCCTATGAGAACGATCGCCAGCATTCGACAAGCTACTCCCGAGCGCGAGGACGAGGACACAGGCCCGTCGGTCTATGACCGCCTGCGGGACGACATCATTCACGGGCGCGTCAAACCGAACGAGCGCCTCAAGGTGTCCGAGCTTGCGAACCGCATGGGCACGTCCACCAATCCCGTGAGGGAGGCTCTGCAGCAGCTGCGTGGCGAAGGCTTCGTCATCATGACGCCGAACCGCGGCGCCCGCGTTCGCCCCATCGACGAAGAATTCGTGCGGGATATCTGCGAGATCGAAGTGCTTATCGAGCCGGCCCTCACCCGCTGGTTCGTCGGGATTGTCACGAACGCCGAGATCGAGGAGTTGGAGCGCATCCAGGAAGAAATCGAGGCGCTCAATTTTGCGGACGAAATGAAGCATTCCAATCTCGACCTGCGGTTCCATCAGCTCATGTACGACCGCCACTATAATCGCCATGCGGTCGATCTATGGGTGCGCCACCGTCAGATCCTCTGGGCCATCAGCCGCCGCTTCCCGACCTCGCTCAGCCGACAAACGAACGTTCTGGACGAGCATCGGGAGCTGATCGCCTGCATCAAGGCGCAGGATGCCGAGGGGGCCGCACAGGTGATCGCCCAGCATGTCAACGGTTCCGGCCGGCACATCATGGAACGCATGCGCCTAGCCCGTCTCTCATCGCAGCAATAACAGCCTCGTGCGTGCGGAGCGCTCCCACATGAACGCCCTGTTCTGAGCAGGACGGCTCAGAGCCACTGCTTCCGGCGGAAGCGCCAATACAGCCATGAGCAGATCACCGCGATGAACGCCAGCACCAGTGGATAGCCGTAATCCCAGTGCAGTTCGGGCAGAACATCGAAGTTCATGCCGTAGATACCGGCGACTGCGGTCGGCACTGCCAGGATGGCCGCCCAGGCGGCCAGCTTGCGGGTGATCTCGTTCTGCTGCGCCTGTCCGGTCATCAGGCTGCTCTCGAATGCGAAGGCCAGCACCTCCCGCAACGACTCGATCTCCTCCTGCACCCGCCGGATGTGGTCCGAGACATCGCGGAAGAGCGGGTGGAGCGTGCTGTCGATCCCCGGCAGGCCCGGCTGCTCGAGGCGCCGGCACACCTCCACCAGCGGCACCGCGGCATTGCGCAGGCGCAGGAGATCCCGGCGCAGCTGGTAGAGCCGCACGATCTGGCCCTGTGGCTGGTTCGCGCTCAGGATGCCGTCCTCGATCCCTTCCACCTCCTCCTGGATCATCTCGATGACCGGCATGTAATTATCGACGATGAAGTCGAGGATGGCATAGAGGATGAAGTCCTCACCCTCCGAGAGCGATTTCGGCGCCGCCTCGCAGCGCTCCCGCACCGGCGTGTAGGTCGTCGAGGCACCGTGGCGAACAGAGACCACATAGCCGCGTCCGACGAACAGATGCGTCTCGCCGAAGGCGATGCGTCCTTCCACCATCTGGGCCGTACGGGCGACGACGAACAAAGCTTCGCCATATTGCTCGACCTTGGGACGCTGGTGGGCCTTGAGCGCATCCTCGATCGCGAGTTCATGCAGGCCGAACTCTGCCTGAACCTTTCTCAGAAGATCGAGGCTGGGCTCATGCAGGCCGATCCACACGACATGCCCGGGCTTGCGCGACCATTCCCCGGCTTCCTCGATCGGGATCTCCATCACACGCCGCCCGCCCGCATAGACCGCCGACGCGACCACGCCGGGAGTATTCGTGGGCGGAACGGAGACGAGCTTGAGAGGCTTTGCCATGACGATCCAACGCATAACGCTTTCCGGCCGTTGCCATGATGAACCGCGTGCAGGCTCCCCCGCAAGCGTCATCCTGAGCCGGTGGTGGATCCGGGGACGCCGTGGTACGTTGACCGAAGTGCAGATTGAGCCGATCGCCCGGCTGGTCGGGTTTTACGGATGGCCTGCAGGGGATCGACCCGATGACCAAGACCGTCACATCCCTCTTCCACAGCGAGCACCACGCGACCACCGCTGCGAACCGTCTGAAGCAGGCCGGCATTCCGGCGGACGCCATCGACATCTGGACGACCCCGCACAACCTGCCTCCTCTTCTGGAGGATCTCGGCGTGTCGCGTGCCGATGCTTATGCGTATCAGGAAGGCGTCATCCGCGGCGGCACTGTGGTGATCGTGAGATGCGATGCGTCTGAGGTCGGCACGGTCGCCGGCATTCTGAATCAGGAAGGCGTGCTCGATCTCGACGAGCAGCAGGCCGCCTGGCGCTCGGAAGGATGGGAAGGCCCCGTCGCGGGGCAAGCCGGCGATCTCACCGGATCACCCGAGATGCCCCCGGTTGGGGCCGATGTCACAGTCGAGAGGACGGAAGTCATCATCCACGGCCGGATCCGCATTCATTCCCGCAGGGGAGAGCGTCGGACGCCCGAATAGGCTCGCTGGCGATCACGCCGCCACGACAATGTCGAACTGCCCATGGAGAGCGCCGGCCTCGGGCGCTTGCGCCGCGAGCAGCGGAACAATGACGCTGCGGCGAGCATTCGGATCGCGAATACCGTTTAAGACGCCGTCACGGGCGTTCAGAGGTTCGCCCTCGATATACATCTGCGTGACCAGCCGCCCCTGCCCCGGCACATGCACGGCAAAATGAATATGCGGTGTGCGGCCAGGATATGGCACTGGCCGAATGGTGCGGAAGCGATAGCGCCCCTGCTCATCGACCTGCATGCGGCCATAGCCCTGGAAGGCGTGATCGATGCGCCCCTGCCCGGCCGCCCGAGGATGACGATAGACGCCGTTGGCATCGCATTGCCAGATCTCGACGACGCTTCCAGGTCTCGGCTGCCCGCGCATGTCGAGCACACGGCCCGATACATGGATCACCTGCCCTATCGCCCGTGCGGCTTGGCCAGTCACCCGGACAAGATCATTGTCCATGTCAGGCGGGAATTCGACGGGGTAGAAAGGTCCCTCGGTCTGCCCCGGCGTCGCGACAAGCTCGGCTGCGACCAGGATCCTCGGCGCGACTGCCGCCGCAACGATAACTCCGGCCTGGATCAACACGGACCGACGGTCGGGAGAGATAAAAGACTGAAGAGTCATTGGAACCTCGGGCTCCGATCGGTGGACCCGAGGATAAACCAGCCCTGCCCTCATGCCAGATCACGAGCGTCAGGATCGCATGAACGTGATGAACGCATTAGATCAGTGAGTGGGTAGCAACGAGCCTTCACTCACTGATCTTCTTTCGGAAGGAGCGCATCAAACTGCTCGGCTGTCAGGTAGCCCGTGACCGCCGCGCTGCGGCTTCTCTGGTAGCCCATGATCGCTTCCCGCGTCAGCGGACCCATGATGGCATCGATCGGACCGGTATAGAGGCCCAATTCCCGGAGCCGTTGCTGGATCAAACGGCGTTGCTTTTGCCCGAGCTGGGCGTCTTCTATCGTCGGCGCCACGGACACATGCCTCAATTGTTCCGCCTGGGCGGCCGCGATCTGAGCTTGGGCTTCAACACGTTTGGCCTCCTGCTTGGCCTTTTCAGCGTCCGCCTGAGCGCGCTCGACATCGGCCTGTGCTTTCTTGGCATCGGCCTGAGCTTTCAGCACTTCGGCCTGGGCCCGCTCGGCCCTGAGCCGCTCGTCGCGCGCGCGGGTTTCTGCCTGCTCACGCGCGCGCCGCTCCTCTTCCAGCTTTCCTTCGATTTCCTCCGTCTTCTGAACACCGACAGCTGGTTGTGGAGAGATCGCGGCGACAGGTTGCGTTGGAGGCGCGGGAGCAGGTTTTGCGAGATTGACTTCGTCTACGCGCCCGAACACCGCCCCTAAATTGCCGTTCGAGGCAATCTTGATCGCCTCGGTGAGCGACGGGCTTGGTTGCTGGAGCAGTTTGGTCAGCGCCTCTGCAGCCTGCTCGCCTGCGGCATCGATGCGGGATACTGGAATACGAGCTGAGCTGGAGAAAATGGTGACGGCGTTCTTCGGAACTTCACTGGTGAACTGAGGCCTGGCATCCAATCCCTCAATGGCGTTCTCGAAGGTCGGCGACGTCATGAAAAAGAACACGCCACCTGTCTGCGCTCGCCCGACGATCTGCGCAATATTGGTAGTCGAGAGCGCACGCGACAGCAGGTCGGTCGCTCGCCCGAGTTCGGTGTTGGTTGTTAGGAAAAAGGTCTGGCCACCCCATGCCACGCCGTGCCCGATCAAGACGACGAACGCGAGATCGGATCCTTCCGCTTTCGCCGCGAAGTCTCGCAGATGTGCTCTGGCCGTCGCATTGCTCGGATTGGGGCTTACGATCACTTCAAAGCCCCGCGCTTTGAGAGCCTCGGCGATCTCGGCACCCCGCTTCGTCCCGATGCTGGATTTCGGAAGTTTCTGATAATCTTCCGCCGTTAGGACTAATGCGATTCTTCCAGCGGCATGAGCGGATGCGATGCCCATCAGCAGCAAGGAAAGCGCAAAGGCGAAGCCTACCCCGAAATTCAGTATCGGATGTCCCCGATTAAGCCCTCCCAATGTGCTTTTGCGCACAGAGGATCTGCCTGCAAATCCACCTGCTTGACCGAAATGCATGGCACGTCTCCAAGACTTGCATTATCATGGAATCCGGTAGTTGTTACGCGAACTAACCTCTCGAGCCGTTGGAGATATCCCGTGGGATTACGGCTGAAATTCAATATCATTCTCGCCGTCTGCTATCTGCTTGGACTCAGCTTATCAATTTATCCATTTTATCAAATTTCCAGGCGGGAAGCCATGGAACAGCTGCAGTCGCAGATCGATGTTCTGCGAGCGCAGGCGCTTTCCATACGCCGCTATACCTCGGAAGAAATTCAGCCCTTGCTGGCTGAACATTCCAGCGTTCAGTTCCTGCCGCAAACGGTTCCGTCGTTCTCTGCACAGACGGCTTTCCGCAATTTCCGAGGGTTCTACCCGCAGTTCTTCTACAAGGAAGCAGCACTCAACCCGACAAACCCCGCGGATCTTGCGCGCGATTGGGAGCGGGAGCTCATCGAGAAACTCCGCGCAAATCCTGACCTGACCAAGGACGTCAGCTTTCAGACGATCGACAACCGTTCCCACTACACGGCAACCTATCCCCTGGTGATCAGGGACGAGTCTTGTCTGACCTGTCATTCGACGCCGGACAGGGCTCCTCCCTCGATGGTTGCTCTTTACGGCAACAAGAATGGATTCGGCTGGAAGCTTAACGAGACGATCGGAGCACAGATCATTTCCGTGCCTATGGACATCGCCGAAGGATCGATCTGGCGGAATCTAGGATTATTTGTCGGTACCTCAAGCATTATCTTTCTGATCTTGCTGATCCTGCTCAACATCCTGCTAAATCGGTATGTGATCAGCCCGGTGACGCGGATGGCGAAAACTGCAGAGGCTGTCAGCATGGGCGATGCATCTGTGGCCGAGTTCGAATACCCAGGTTCGGACGAGATCTCGTCCCTGTCACGCTCGTTTAACCGGATGCGCAGGAGCTTGGATAGCGCATTGAAGATGCTTGAAAAGTGATCAATACGATTGATCCCTGGCCTAACAGAACCAGATTACCGCTCGTCAGGGAATTTTCTCCGATGACCGCAGACAAGGATCTGAGGACAGGCAGTAGCCAAGGCGGAGCCAGTGGCGCCATCCCCGCCAGAATTGGCAAGTATCGCCTTGACCACGTGATCGGCCGCGGTGCGATCGGTGTCGTCTATAAAGGCTACGATGAACAGATTGATCGGCCCTTGGCGATCAAGACGCTTCGTCCCGAAATCCTGGAGAACCTGAGCGAGAATGACGAGCTCCTCCGTCGCTTCGCCACCGAAGCCCGCTCCGCAGCACGGTGCCTGCACCCGAACATCGTCACGGTCTTCGACTTCGTGGAGCAGGACGGCGCGCCCTACATCATCATGGAGTATGTCAATGCGGGTACGCTGGAGAACGTGATCCGGCGTGGCACGTTGCTGCCCATCCGCCAGGTCGGCGAAATCATGGCCCAGTTGCTGTTCGCCCTGGGCTATGCGCACTCCAAGGGCGTCATTCACCGGGACGTCAAGCCTGCCAATATCCTCTGTCCCTCGGCCGCGTCGATCAAGGTTTCCGACTTCGGTGTGGCCCATGTCGAGGCTCTTGATCTCACGAAGCCTGGCGGTATCCCGATCGGCACGCCGAACTACATGGCCCCGGAGCGATTTCTCGGGCGTCCGGCCGATGTCCGCGCGGATCTTTTCTCGGCCGGAGTCATCCTCTTTCAAATGCTGACCGGCGCGAAGCCCTTCATTGCTGCCGACCTGCCTGAACTGATGCGCAAGCTCATGAACGAACCACCGCCATCGATCAGGACCTATCGGCCGGAGCTTTGGCCGGAGATCGACGCCGTCGTGCAGCGAGCTCTAGCGCGAAACCCAGAGGATCGTTTCCAGACGGCGGATGAATTCGTCGTCGCACTCAATGCATCGATCGAGATGCGCCCCAGTGCTGACCTCCCACCGCTTGACCTGACCGAGCTCTCCCACCTGCCTGGAAAAGAGCAGCCTGCGCCTGCAAAGGAACAGCTTAACCAAACCATGGCCGAAGTGCTCACGCCCACCACAATCGACGCACTTGGACGATCTCTTGCCCACTCGCTCGGCCCGATAGGCCACTTACTGGTGAAACAGGCCGCGCACGAGACGATGGACATCGATACGTTCCTGGAATTCCTTGTCGAGAAAATCAAAACCGAGGCCGAGGCCGCCACCTTCCGAAAAGCGGCTCAGCAGATGCTCCGTGACGACAAGGGCTTCAAGATAGCGCAGATGGAAGCCGTCATTTCCCAGACTGAAATTCGTGCGGTGACCGAAGTACTGCTGCCGCTCATCGGTCCTGTTGCGCCAACGCTGGTCGCTCGGCAGGCCGAGAAATCTGTCGGCCGAGATGACTTCTACCGCCGTCTTTCCGACTTCATTCCTAGCGAACGGGACCGCGCGAGCTTTCTCAAGATTCGTGGTAAACTCAGCGAAACCAAACAATGACGTGTAGGTACTCGATGAATGAGTGATGGATAATCTGGCACCCGATGCACCTCAGCCTTCCGGCAAACGAATTCGACGCCTACGAGCGGTCTTCGCGGCCGACATGGCGAATTTTGGCGGCTTGGTTTCCGTTGACGAAACCAACACCCTGGACGCCCTATGGGCGACCCGGCGCGTTGCCCGGGAGGAGCTTGCGGCTCATGGTGGATGGCTTTTTGGGATGCCCGGAGATGGCATTTTCGCGCTCTTTGAAAGCGCCGTGGATGCTGTACGTTGCGCACTCGATACACAGGCGCGTCTCACAGCAATGACGAAATTCGATGCGGTCCGTCTGCGGATCGGTATTCATCTCGGCGATGTCCTATTCCAGGACGATCTTCCCTTCGGCGAGACCCTTGTCATTGCGGCCCGTCTGGAAAGCCTCGCGGATCCGGGGGGAATCCTCGTATCGGCAGCTGTCATGGAAGCTGTGGCGCCTCGCATTTCGGCGACCTTCGGAGAGCGCGGCGTATTCGACCTCAAGCACAGTCCACGGCGGATCACGACGTTCACTGTGGCGATGCCACCGTCTGCGACCGATATGAATGCTACCGTGAGCCTGATCGAGCCACTCGATCGAACAGTGCTTTCGGTGGCTACAGCACGGATGGAAGACAGAGCCGACATGCCCCTGCCGTCCCCCGCGTGCCCCGGGCCACAAGCCATATCACTGCCAAAGGCCGCCCCCCTCGTCATCCCTGTTCATCCGGCAGCGACATCTTCACCATCCGATGATGACGTGGTGCCGGAGAGCCTCCCTGCTCGTTCCGCACCTTTGGACTCCACTGCCCGTCAAGCCTGTCTTGCCGAGCTCACTCACACCCTGACGACCTATCTCGGCCCGGTCGCGGGATTGCTCGTGAAACGGCATGCCGCAAATCTAGCGGATCTAGCCGAGCTTGTTGACGACCTTGCCCGCGAGATTCCGGCGAAGGACGAGCGCCTGCAATTTCTCACGCGTGCTCAACAGATAGTGGCGCAAAGGCGTCTTTGACCTCTACTCGCCGAATTCTGCAATCTCATCGATCCGCTCGAGGTCATGAACAACCAGCCCGCCGCGATCTTGAGTTAAGAGACGCTCTTCGGCCCATCGGTTCAGAACCTTGTTCAAGCCCTCCCGCGACATCGCCGTCCATTGAGCCATCTCGCTTTGTGTCAGCTTGAGAACAACTTCGATTCCTCTAGGCGTGGCTTTGCCATGATCCCGGGCAAGATGGCCGATAATCCGCGCCAGACGCTGAGGCGCCTGACGCAGGGTGGCATCTTCCATCCGGGCACTGGTCCATCTGAGGCGCCTGCACAACAGATCGATCACGTTGCGTACCAGCTGCGGGTCACGATCCAGCGCCTCGTAGAAGGTTCGCCGAGCGATACTCGTCAGGCGCGTACGCAGCATGGCAGAAGCACCCGCTGTCCGCACGCCACCGTCAAGCATGCCGATCTCGCCGAAAACGGCACCATTCGTCAGCACATTAAGCGTGACTTCGGCACCTGCAGCCGAAACAGTCCAGATCCGAACTCGCCCCTCGGCAATCACATAAAGTGAGTCGGACGTATCTCCGACATTGAATAGCAACTCGCCTTTCTCCAATGTCCGATTCTGAGCCTTACGGGCGATCAGCTCAACAGTCGGCGAATCAATGGCCTTGAAAATATCAAGCTCTCCGAACTTGACCGGCCTATCTGCGCCTGTCGCCGCATTCGACGATTGAACGTCAGCCATGATCGAGTTCCCACAAAGGTCGAGCACAGTGCCCCGAGCATAACGGTCGGCGAGACGCGTGCAAAGACAGCTCGCGGGCCAAGTGTGAGGCAGATCACTGTCTGCGGCCAGGCTTGGGTGTACAGCCAGCTATCGCGCCCGATTTCCGCAGACGATCAGAGTGATCGTCCGATTGGGTCGCAATCGAGGAGAGTCCCATGCCCCGCCATCATCGCAACCTCTGGCAGGACGACGAGCCTCATGAGCGTCTGCGCGGAGGCCGGAGTGACATTGATGGCAACGGGGATCGAGGTGATCGGCCGGACTACCATTTCAGGAGCGATTATGGCGACCGCGGGTGTGATCATAGGGACACTCCCGGCCCCATGGAGCAACATGAAGGCGGAAGTCTTGGCTGGGATGCCGCCGCCTGGGACGATGCCGGTGGATTCGACGCGGTGCTTTTCGGCCACCTATCCAATAGTCTGGGGCCCGCTGGAGGCTTCCCGCCGATTATCGTCTTCGCGATCGACGATCTCGATGTGGAGTTCAACACCCTGATCCAGACGACACAGGTCCAGAACACGCTTGTCTTCTTGAACGCTGCCAACGGCGGTTCCATCGACATCGGAGGCGATGTCAGTGCGAACGGCTTGCAGTTGGCGTCGACAGAACAATCGTCCGGGTTCCTGAATCATTCAGAATTTTCCTGAGCAATGTGAGAGCACGGTTACCGTCCTCCCGCATGACCTGAAGGGCTCTATCGTCAGAGCCCTTGTTCGAGGCTTTGAACCTACACAGGCGGCGCGGCCCCGGCTTCCGCCGCATACGCTCCGTTTGCACCGCCACCTCCCCTGCCGTCGACGTGCGATATCATCGCGTCGGCATCAGGAGTGTTGCTTGTCGAACGACGGACCAAGACCTTTCCAAGTTCTGGATGCGAGATGGGTCACCAAAATGAAAGACTGTGAAGCGTGTCACAGCGTTTGGCGCAGGGTTCGTCCATGATCGGGCTACAGACACCAATAGGCCCCACCTGGCTTGTTAGACAGTTTCAGATCGCGTGGATGGCTCGTAATAAGGACGCTTGCGATGAAGAATGGAATGAGGAACAGCGCTGAAGTCCAACTCCGTACCGCTCTTCGCACGCTCAAGAAGCCGCTGATCGGCATCAGCGCCATCAGCTGCCTCGGAAACATCCTGATGCTGACCAGTCCCATCTTCATGATGCTGGTCTACAACAAAGTACTGTCGAGCAAGAGCGTTCCGACACTGGCAGCTCTTTCTCTGCTCGCTCTGCTGCTCTATGCCTTCTATGGTCTGTTGGAGGGGCTGCGCGGCAAGCTCATGGCGCGGGTGGGCATCACCTTTGACCACCGACTGGCTCCGACCCTGTTCGAAGCGACGCTGAAGTTGCCACTCCATTTCGGGCCGCATGCCCGCAACCATGATCCGTTGCAGGATCTGGCCGCCATCCGCAATTACCTCATGGGCCCTGGCCCGGTTGCCCTTCTCGATCTTCCGTGGATGCCGATCTACTTCGCGATCCTGTTTCTCGTGAATCCAATCCTATTTCTTGCTGCCGCAGGCGGCGCTCTGTTTCTCGTCATCCTCAGCCTGATCAACGAATTCGTCACCAAAGGAACGGTCAAGGCTGCGAACCAGGTGCATGCGGCGAACATGACTGTGCTGCTGGACGCAAGGCGCAACTCCGAGGCGGCCGCCGCCATGAGCATGGGAGACGATTTGTGCAAGCGCTGGGGCAGCGGCTACGTGAACTCGATCTCGCATGCGCGCGCTCTTGCGGACCATGCCAGTGTCTTCGGCGCCATTTCCAAGACGGTTCGCCATGTCCTGCAATCGGCGATGCTCGCGCTCGGAGCTTATCTGGTCATCGAGGCGCAGATGTCCGCGGGCGCCATGATCGCGAGCTCTGTCATCCTCGCACGGGCCCTCACGCCTATCGACCAGGTCATAGGGAATTGGCGCAACACATCAGCAGCCTTGCAGGCTTTCCGCCGCCTTCGCGCTCTCTCTTCCAAGCTTCCGAAGACTGCTCAGCAGCAGCACGGCATGCCGCGGCCGAACCACACACTGTCAGTGCGTGATGTTGCAATCGTGCCCCCTGGCGGAGCGGTTGCGACCGTCGCCGGCGTATCCTTCGAAATCGAGGCGGGTGATGCCCTTGGGATCATCGGCCCGAGCGGCTGCGGTAAATCTACACTCGTCCGCGCCCTGGTCGGTGCCTGGCCGACAGCCCGTGGCGAGGTCCGCTTCGACAATGCCCTGATCGGCCAGTATTCACCGGATGCGCTTGCTGATGCGATCGGCCATCTTCCTCAGAGCATCGAGCTGTTCGACGGCACAGTTGCGGAGAATATCGCCCGCTTCCGCAAGGACGCCACCACCGAACAGGTGATCGAAGCCGCAAAAATGGCGGGTGTGCACGACATGATCCTCGCCTTCCCGCGGGGGTATGATACCCCCGTCGGCGAGGGTGGCGCCATATTGTCGGGCGGCCAGCGTCAGCGCATCGGTCTCGCCCGCGCCCTGTTCGGAAATCCATTCCTGGTGGTGCTCGACGAGCCCAATTCCAACCTCGATCCGCTTGGCGAGCAGTCGCTGAACGACGCCATTCACCAGATGCGTCAGGCCGGAAAGATCGTCGTTATCGTTGCTCATCGGCCAAGCGCCATCTTCGCCGCCAACAAGATCCTGTCGGTTCGCGGCGGCCGCGCTGAAATGTTCGGCCCGAAGGAGCAGGTTCTTGCTGCCCTGTTCCCTCGCATCGGACAGCCGCATAAGCCGTCTCAGCTGCCGAGCTCGCAATCGGGCGGTGGAACATCGGGCGCCCAGCCCGTTCCAACCGGCGCATCGGGCACGCCTGTGTCCGAGCCGCACCCCACTTCACCCTCGCAGTCCGAACCCGCTTCGCCTGTATCAGGAACAGCGAATCGAACGGACAGCCCCGCCACTGCCACCGTCACCAGCCTGGATGCGACCCGGGCGCAGCGAGCGAATGGCCTCGTGAGCTAGGAACTGTGAACTGGACCACAGCGCCGGGGGGCGCGGCGTGTCAATTTGATACAGGAACGAGCGCCAGGCTTTCAGGCCCGGAGCGAGAACCTGAAGCCGGATTAGCCCGTCGCCCGTGCTAAGGCGACGGGTAGCCCACACAGCGGAGCGCACCATGACCGAGTTCGAAGCTGATCTCGTCGCCAATTCCTCCTCCATGCGCCGGCTGATGCGCTGGTTCATGTTCAGTTCGTTTATTGTGTTCTTCGGGATTGGCGGCTGGGCGGTCGCCGCCAAGGTCGACAGCGCCGTGGTCACTTCAGGGACTTTTGCCGTTCAATCCAGCGCTCAGGCCGTTCAGCATCTGGAAGGCGGTGTCATCGGAGCGATCCTCGTCAGGGATGGGGAACTCGTGCAGGAGGGGCAAGTCCTCGTCCGGCTCGACACCGCCAAGGTTACGGCAGATGCAAGCATCCTCGAACGCAAGCTGATCGATCTGACCGCCCAGAAGGCTCGCCTCGAAGCTGAGAACCTGGACCGAACGACGATCACGCGACCTGAAATTTCCATTCCCTCGAAGCTGGCGGAAAGCGCCCTGAGAACAGCGTTTGCGGCCGAGGAGAACTTCATGAACGAGCGGCGTTTCACACGGATGAGCCAGCTCTCTCAGCATCAGGAGCGCAAACATCAGGTCGAGCGGCAGATCGATGGTTTCAACGAGAGATACAAGGCGCTCAAGGAAGAACTCGCCCAGGTGACGGCCGAGCTTGCCGACCAGCGGATGCTCGACAGCAAGGGCCTGATCAGACGTCCCGTGCTGCGCCAGACAGAGCGTGAGGTCAGCCGCCTGAAAGGCGAGATGGGCGATATAGAAGCCCGCATCGCTGGCGCCCGCTCCCAGCTCACGGAAATCCAGTTCAAAATTGCTGAGCTTACTCAAAATGCACGATCCGAGGTCCTGAGACAGCTTCAGGGGGTCACGGCCAGTCTCGCCGAAACCGAGGAGCAGCTCTCGGCCGCTCGGGACCGCCTTCAGCGGCTTGACATCCGGGCACCACGGACTGGCCTGGTCCATGAACTCATGGTGCATACGATCGGCGGCATCGTCGGCCCCGGCCAAAAATTGATGTCGATTATCCCAAACACGGAACCGCTGATCGTGAATGCGAAAATCCGGCCTGACGAGGTGGATCAGGTCCATATCGACCAGCCGGCGACCATCCATATCAGCTCATTCAAGCTCCCGACGCTGGTGGAACTTGAGGGAGTGGTCACCAACGTCTCTCCGGATCAGGTCGTCAGCAGCGAGACCGGACAGGCCTTTTTTACCGTCAAGATAGCAATCGCCCCGGGAGAACGGCGCAAGCTGGAAGGGAAGGAGCTGACACCCGGACTTCCCGCCGAAGTACTGATCCGCGGAAATTCCCGGCGCATCATCAGCTATCTGACGCAACCCCTCACCGACCGACTTGCTGTTACCTTCCGCGAGGAATGATCTGGTATGCTGCTCATCTGACGATCTAGCGCCTGCGCGGGATCCCGCGCAGGCGCTAGCGCAGTGTGTCGCCCCGTAACGGCCGCGCTAGCGAAAAGTGGACCCGGTTTTCCGCGCCCGACGATGCGCCCTTAAGGGATTAATGCTCTAATGCGTGCGAGGCTTCGCCGTGCCGCTTCCGATGGCTAGGCACGGGCGTTTTCTACCCAGTTCGCACCCTCGTCATTGGGGACCGAAGCCATATAAGATCCTCCTGGTCAGGATGCTGGGCGATGCCGCCGCCAAGAGGCAATCATGAACAGGGCTGACAGCAACTTTTCCCGCAAGGGTCGTCCCGCGCGGCAACAGGAGGTGAAATCGGTCAATCTGGCTCTCCAGGGTGGAGGAGCCCATGGGGCTTTTGCATGGGGCGTGCTCGACCGCTTGTTGGAAGAAGACGCCATAACCTTCGACGGGATCAGCGCCACAAGCGCCGGAGCGATGAACGCCGTTGTGTGCGCTTACGGGCTGATCGAGGGAGGACGCGAAGGGGCTCGTCGGGCATTGAGGGAGTTTTGGCAGCAGGTCTCCTGCGCCGCTCGCCTGAGCCCGCTTCAACCCTCTTTCTTCGATCACCTTATGGGAAATCGCAGTCTTGAGGCATCACCAGTCTTTCTTCTGTTTCACATGCTGACGCAAATCGTTTCGCCATACGAACTCAATCCATTCAACTACAATCCACTCCTCGATGTGCTTAAACGGGTAGTTGATTTCGAGCTTTTGCGAAGCAGGTCGAAAGTCAAACTGTTTCTCTCGGCCACCAATGTCCGCTCGGGAAAGATCCGGGTTTTTGAAAGCCACGAGATCAGTGCCGAAGTCGTCCTCGCATCGACCTGTCTGCCCTTCATCTTTCAGGCAGTCAAAATCGACCAAGAGTACTACTGGGACGGAGGTTATATGGGCAATCCAGCTCTCTTCCCACTGATTTACCTCTGCGAGTCCTCCGATATCGTGGTGGTTCACATCAATCCCATCAGCCGGCCCACCGTCCCGAAAACGGCCGCTGAGATTCTCAACCGAATCAATGAGATCAGTTTCAACTCATCACTGATGAGGGAGGTGCGTGCGGTCGAATTTCTGAACAGGCTTGTCGACGAGGGGCGCATCCTTACCCCCGACATCAGGCAGGTGCGCCTGCATGCCGTTGCGGCCGACGAGGTCATGCAGAATCTCGGAGCAGCCTCGAAGTTGAATGCCGATTGGGATTTCCTCGTCGAGTTGCACGTGATCGGCCGCAAAAAGGCAGATGCGTGGTTGCGAGACGATTTCCCGAAAGTCGGGATCGAGTCATCCATCGATATTCGCGACAAGTATCTGTAGGCCCAAGAAGCGATGAGGTCTTCAGTCCGGCGCCAGCCAAGATTTGTGACCGCATGCACAGAAGAACCGTACGAAACAAGTCAGTCTGATCCCATCAGCGATTCAGGTCTAAGGGAATGCTCCCATCCGGCCTGATCGCACATCTCCCGCGGGAGGCTGCAATGGGAAGACGGATTTGGATCGCTCTGGTCTGCCTCTTGTCGGCGATGAGTTCGGTGAATGCCGGACCTCATCTCTTTCGAGACAATGAAGCCCCGCCCCTCTCCGCCTGGCTGGAGTTCTGCAGCCGAAACCCCAACGAATGCATCGTCGATCTCCGTCAACCGGAAATTCTCCCACTGACGGAGGATCTTGCCGCGCTCCTCTCTTCCGTGAATCTCTCCGTGAACCGCGCATTGATACCGGTAACTGACCATAACCACTGGGACGTCGTCGACCTGTGGAGCTATCCGACCGACGGATTGGGCGATTGCGAGGATTATCAGCTCCTCAAGCGCAAGATGCTGATCGAGGCGGGTCTGCCGCGGCGCGCTCTGAGAATGACTGTGGTCATCGATGAGAACGGAGAAGGACATGCGGTTCTGACCGTCCGCACGGATCGTGGCGACCTCATCCTCGACAACAAGACGGACGACGTGCTGGAGTGGTTCCGGACGAACTACCGATATATCAAGCGGGAAAGCGCCGAGACACCGGGCTGGGTTTACCTCACGCTCGAGCCGGCCGGAACGACGCTTACGTCATCGAACGATAAGTGACCCGTGCACTAAGGGCTCCCACGCCACGGCGATGGCGTTCAAATAAACTCAATCCGCCTCTCGCTCACGTTCGGCGGTTTCATTCTGCAGGCGTCGTGAGTCAACGATTCTCACCCGGGCCCGACCAAGTTCCACAACGCCGCTCTTCCGCCATTTCTGCAGCTGTCGATTGACCGTCTCCCTCCCCGCTCCGACGAGAACGCTGAGTTCTTCCTGCGTGATGTCGATTTCCTCACCAAAGTCCTCGGCCAACTTCAACAGGCGTCGCGCCAACCGGGATTTGAGAGACAGGAGAGAGGCCTCTTCCAACCGCTCACTCGAGAAGCGCAGGCGCTCGCAAAGCAGTTCGATGATTTTCGTCGTGATCTCCGGCTGCCGCTTGAGAAGGTCCTGAAAGTCGCTTCGCCGGATCATGAAGAGTTCGACTTGACCCGAGGCGATCGCATCGGCGCTCCTGGGATGCCCATCCAATAGTGCGATCTCGCCAAAGATGTCACCGGGTCCGAGAATATTGAGCGTGAACTGCCGGCCTGTATCGGTCGTTATCGTGATGACGATCTGTCCTCGCCGCACGCCGTAGAGGGCATCTCCCGGATCTCCCTTGAGAAATAATGTTTCCCCATCCAGCATCTTTCGGGATGTGCACAAGGCGGCGATCTGTGCAATTGCGTCAGGTCCGAGCGCAGAGAAAAAAGAGCTCACGGAAAGAGCCGAGAAAAACGGCAAATCCCTTTGGATCTGGTCCCCACCGAGACGCACCGTCGCGCCTCCCCTGAATGGTCTCGCAAAAGAGGAGACCTACTCCCCCAAGCCGGAAGCCAAGCAATTATATATGAATAAGGGATTCTCTCAACCGGAGAGGATACGCTTCAGCCCTTGAGCAGGGACGGATGATGTAAACTGAACGTAGGTAGGAACTGCATAGCTTGCGGGAAATCTTGCCGGATTAAGCCCGTTCCGCCTCCGAACGTCCTAGTGTTACTGCTTAGTTCCTGTCAGCTCTTGCAAAATCCAGCGCCGCGCGCGCCGCATCGCGGAGATTTTTGAGCGCTTCATGACGGCCTCCTGCTCGCGAACTGGCGGGGATGGATGACGATTGCGGGCTCTGCCCTACGAACGGCAGGCCGGACCGGGACGGAGACGATCACTGGCTGATCGGTCAATCGATCCAGGACGATGAGAACCATGACAACCTCCTGAGTTCGTTCCTAGGTTCGCCGAAACTGCACTCTGTTTCTGTGACGGCGGTCACAGAGATGAAATGGCCTTAGACGGCGAGTGAAACCTGCAGACGGGTAAGCCGGGTCACATCGAGCATCTCCTTGCCGGACAAGACGACGGGCCGGGGCGCGCGGCCGTTCACAGCAATGGCGTCGGCCACGAACAGAAGAGCGAGGAGACATAGGATGCGACGGGACATGATCGGGCTCCGTGTGAGACCGACCATGCCACCAGCAGCCCCGGGGAACCGTGATTGTCATCACAGAAGCCGGAGACGGCACGTGCGAGAGTGAAGTCATCGAGATGGAGGCTTAAATGTTCTATCTGTACTTTCACTGCGCAGGTCCCGGCGAGATCCTGATCGATCGTGACGGAGCCGAGGTTCTCGACCTGATAGAGGCCCGTGACCGGGCTCTAACCCTGGCGCGGATCCTCGTCGAAGGGGCCTACGGCACACGCGATTTCACGGATTGGCACGTCTATGTCAGCGATGAAGACGACGAGGAAATGCTGTTGATCCCATTTTCCGATGTCATGCCGACCCTCCACTAAGGAAAGCGTCAGGGGATAGGATAGATCCTGCCCCTATAAGGCCGAGGTTCGCCAAGCCGTTATTCCGATGCCGACGAGCGAGATCATCACCTCTTGACCGGTCCGAACGCGAGCCTCGCGATGTTACAAGCCTTTCAGGTTCCGATACCTACGCGCTGAGCGCCTGCATCCCGGACAAGCGCGACCTTTCGGTCCATCGACACTGCACTCCTGGGAAAAGATCTGTTGCTTCGGTGAGCGGTCTCGATTGAAGTCACAACTTCGGATGTTGGGACCGGCGGGCGAGCCAATCGGCCTGTTCCGCCAAGTGGCGCCATCTGCGCGCCGTCGAGCGAAGCTCCACGCGCATTTCCGCCTTCTGGCGCGGATCGTCCGCCAGACGATCCGCCTTGGCGGCCTTCTCTTGATAGTGCTGATTGAGATTCATACGCTTGTCCCGCATTCCGCGAATGGACCGGCATCCGGGCCACAGCATTCAAAATTTATGGGTTTATATTCTCGCAGAGCCTGCCGGCTTAGCCGGAGGGGAAATGGTCACTTTCTGACCGGTCCGTGGATCAAGAATGGTGAGCGTCATGATGATCTCCTTCAATTGAGACCATCATGAATTCGAGTGCATCGTCGTTCTGTGGCTGGCGTCACACAACTCCGGTGTGACGTAGCGCACAGTTATCCGAATATGACTGCGTTAGGTTGAAGGGGTTCCTCCCTGTCAACTCAGCGCCCCGGTCCAGTCTGGGGCGCTTTTTCTTTGTCAACTCTCAGATGGCAGCGCTGTCGATACAGTCCCGCCTCTGTGACCGGCCTCACATTAGCGAGCTCTTCGTCTGTGTAAGGTTGGAAGGTGCAATGCCCCTTTCAGAGGAGATTGGAAATGATGAAGACTTATCGGGCACGGTTTGGTGCTGTGCTGTCCCTCGTGCTATTGGGCGGATATGGCGCCACGACCGCCGAAGCGTGTGATTCACGTGTCACTACAGGCACTCGAGATCTATGGGACAGGCCGACCCACATAGTGCGAGATCACCGTCGACCTGTTGATTCCTACTCGGGGGGCGTGGTTGTCACTAATACCTCTCGGGGACCGATCGTACGAGATCATCGTTCTCGCCCGATCGTGCGGGATCATCGCCGATAGCGTTCTTTCCAGGGCTGTTTTTGCTGCTGGCAAATCAATCGATCAGGATATTCGTTTCCTTCGTATCAACGACATGATGATCTGACCATGAGAGCCCGGCGGTTCAAAGCCAATGACCGCCGGGCTTCTCGGTCAGAAGCGCATAGGTTGGTAAGAGTTTCGTCGAATTTGGCTAAGCATCACTTTGGTGAGAACATTTACGGCTAAAACTATGCGGCCCACATTGCATCGCCTTGCGATGCTGCCACTTGAACTGGACTAGCCAACAATCGCATGCCGCAGAAAACTATGAAGTAAACACCTGTTCCGCCGACTTATGTTATCTCTGTGCCAAAGCGATGCATCGACGAGAAAGCTCCTGTTCCTCGGCATCAAAGTATCTTTGAAGCCAAATATAGGCCTCTCGGACCAGCATCTTGCGCCTGAACGGATTTGTTGCCTGACGTGACTGGGCCATTGTGTTCATGTAGCGGGCCCAGTATCGCGCGCATTTGTCCATCACATCCGCTCCTGTACATCTGAACTTCAGATTGAACATTCATGCCTTAGAAGCGGCTTCGTATCTGTAACCGGCATCACAGTGTCAGATAGACACCACAGCGTGATGGGGCCTCAGCCTAATCCTTCTTGAAAGGAAGCCAGGATCATTCCTTCCGCTCTGTGATGGAGGACACAGTCCTGCAGGGACTTTTGGGATAACAAAGTCTTACTCTGAAATGGGAGCCGCTTATGAAACACACCCGTAAACCGTTCATATTCATTCGGAAGAATGATACGAAATTGGTCTTCGACTCGATCTATCTTCGAGAGGCCGTGTTCCGCAAAGCCGTTACGACGGAAGCTGTCAAAGCTGGGCTTCTACCGAGAAAAAATAGCTGAGACCAGTTGTCTATCGCAACAGGAGCAGGATCAGCACTATCCGCCCCTTCTGTCGAAAATCTTTAGCATCGATTGAGGAACCTCCCCAATGGACGGCGCTCGATCACTCTCTGTGTTATGAACCTTGACGTGAACCGCGATGGGCTAGTTCCAAGTATCGCTCGATCCATGACATAAGCGGAGTGGTCCTGGTTTCCAATCTGCTATCGGGGCCCATTGATTTAATCTCATGGGTGTATCCTAGGACCGGGAATACATTGCTGTAATGCGAAGGTCCGTCCCTACCCGTTCATCCACGATATAAACTGTGAAATCTTCTTGGGTCGGCGTCGTAGTCATTCATCTGCCTATGCTCTGCTGAACTGATGGCACCGGCTCTCCTAGCTAACGCGCCGCCAGTAGCCTTCGAATGGGATCGATATATCTCGGCGCTCTTCCGTCGTGAACCGAGGATAGTCGCCACTCTGCGTCCAACCGCCGTTGCCGCCTGGAACGAAATGCAGATACGCGAACACGATATGAGAGATGACCCACATGCCGACCTCCTGAATGACATTGATTGTAAATGGAGGAGGCGAATTGCTCTGAGATAAAGATCACACAACGTGCTGCACCGTTCTTAACGATCGCGTGAGCTTCTTGAAGACGCGCGTTTCGGAAATCGTTGCGATGCCAGTTGACTGCGTCCTCAACTCGCTGTTCGCTGAGAGGCACCACGCACTTTGTGTGTGATGTGGCTCACTGCACCGGATGATCCAGTAGCCAAATTCTACTATTTAGAGACCTGCACAAAAGTAGATCTGTCTCTAGGATCCATTCCATAGTCCGCCTCTTTCAGTGTGAAGCGAATAATATTGAAACCGGCTCTCCTCCGCACGATGGTGCCAGCAAGCAATAAGGAATATATTCTGCGCACCTGAGCAACCGGCAGCGTCTTCGAGCGCACCCTATTTTCTGTCACAGTAACAGGCGCTGTAGGATGAGGTGGCCAGATTAGCGATGGCGCAAGCATAAGCAGGCAATGCCCCGGCAGGGATCTCGCCATGGCTGACCTGATAAAGTCGTCGAAAGTTATTGCGAACCTGCTCGCCTGCCTCTCCACGTTCGAGCGTGGCGTCTGTAATTCGCTTGATGGCGGCTGCCGAATAGGCCTGTTCGCCATAAACCTGGGTGAAGACATACTCCCGTCGCCACTCGCCTGGCGTACTTCCGGCGGCCTGCTCCAGATTGACAAGATACCATGTCGAGAAGTCGGTTATGTCTCCGGTTCGCCGATTATAGTCGAAGATGTGAAAGGCAGGATTGTTTCCGAATATCGGGCTGATCGACGGTGTCACCTTTTCGACCGCAACCGCGACATTGGCATCCATGAGCAACCGGTAGCTGTCTTGATGGGTGTGGGCGGAAAAACCGGCCCGGATGATAACGGCATATTCCTGAAGCAGGAGCGCGAAGCGGGATGCGAAGGGTTCCTTAAGGAAGGGTGCGACCCGCGCTGGGCAGCTCAAATCGGACGAAGCTTGAAGTGTCGCATAGGGATCAATACCGACCGGGATGTGATGAACGAGCCAGATGTCCCTGCCGGCGGAACGCGCATCTTCTAGCTGCCGTTCGAGCCAGGTCATCATTGCCTCTGCCGCCTGGATTCCAGTGGTACCACACGTATTCCGGTAGTCGGTCGACCACAACACGTCATTGACAACAAGGATCGTTATGCCCGGAAGTACCGGATGGCGCATCGCATAATAGCCGCCGGATGCGAAGGTCTGACCGAAGTCCGCAGCAAGATGATCTGGCCCTGCCAGTTCGCGGACCGTGTCGCTCAAGGAGGCAAGGAAGGCACCACCCGGCTCAAGCTGATAGTCGCCGCACTCGGAATCGTTATTTCCCAAGGCGATGAGGATGGGGCGACCGGGCAGTGCGGTGCGCAGACCATCGGCGACATAACGTGCCGTCTTGACAGCCAGCGCTCGTACGGGGCCGGAGGCTGGTGCCATGCCTAGCATCTGAGCCGCTATCTCTTCGAAGCGGTGTGCCAGAAGATCGCCTGATACGACGACAAGATCGGCGCTTCCTGCTTTCTCGGAGAGCGCACTGAGTGCGGAGGCGAGCAATGCTTGATTTGTGTCCTCGCCACGCCTGGGGAAGTTCTGCCCGCTTGCGGCAGCGAAGATGACCGGCCATTCTTCTGGCTCGGACTCCGCAAGTCGAGGTGCGATACCCGATGCTGCAAATGGATTGAAATGGATATCTGAGATGACCGCGATAGTCCCGGACGGTTCGGCTGTTCGGGCTGGCGTACTGGCCGTGACGATCCCGGTCAGTGTGAGTAGAAGCCCCAATAGGGAATGCCGAGGGCCGCGACGCATGTGAGCTTCCTCCAAACACTCTTCCAATATCGCTTTGCCGAGGCTATCGGGCGTCAGGCTACGACGTGCACCGTCAGATCGGCATCACATGTAGAAGATAGATCAACCTTCATTGTCGTGCCGATGAGCATCTCCGATTCAAAGAATGCGCCAACCATGCAGTCCCTGAACTGAACGATGCTACCGTAGCTTTGATCAGACTGATTTCCTGCGTTCGAGGCGACCAATCTTGAAAACAGGCCCGGGTCGACTCCGCCGTGACACTTGTTCTATTCCGCTGCATTGGCCCTGAATGCAGCGATGAAAGCTGGAGCCGCTTCTGCGACAGCCGTGAGCGAGTTTCCGCCTTCCTGAACGATCAGGGTCGGCAGGTCGATCTTTCCCCAGATTTCTCCGATACGGGCGAAAGCGTCCGACGTGACGTTGAGTTTCGAGAGCGGATCGCTCCGGTGGGCATCCCAACCGGCCGACAGTACCAGCGCCTCGGCGCCATGCGCCTGAACTTCCAGCGCCAGGCGCCGGTTGGCGTCAACAAAGGCTTCGTCGTTAGCACCCGGCGCAAGCGGCAAATTATGGTTTGCTCCTTCGCCGGGCCCGGCCCCGATTTCATCAGCATATCCGGCGTAATGCGGATAATAGGACGATGGATCGGTGTGCACCGAGCCGTAAAAGACATCATGGCGCGTATAGAAGATCGCTTGCGTACCATCGCCATGATGGGTGTCGAAATCGACGATGGCGACCTTTGGAAAGTGGCTGCGCAGCATTGCGGCCGCGATGGCGGCATTGTTGAAGAAGCAGAAGCCGGAGGCGCGGTCGGCATAAGCATGGTGGCCGGGCGGGCGGCAGAGCGCATACGAAGCTCGCTCTCCGGCGAGTACCGCCTGCGCACCGGCAATCGCTGTCTGCGCCGAGGCATAAGCAGCCTGGAAGGTGCCAGCCATGATCGCGCAGGACATGTCGCCAATATACCAGCCCGCTTGGCCCAGGATTCCCGTCGTGCGCGGCCTACCGCGCTCCTCCAGCTCGATACCTGCCCCCCGATAGGGATGAACGTTCGGCAGCACTTCGGGGCCGTGGTTGGGCAGTTTCAGGAATCGATCATAGGCATCTTCAAGGAACCCGACGTAATGCCCGGCATGCACCGCCAAGATCGCATCCTGGCCGAAATCGCCCGGGTCGGTCCTGAGCAGCCCTTGTGTTTCCAAGGCTTTGGCTAGCGTTGTGGCACGATCGGGATTTTCGAAGGGATCCACGATCCGCCCATGCACCATGTATTGCTTGGGCCGATGGGCCAATTGGGCTTCCGAGAAGAACAGCTTCATGATCGTGGTCCCGGATGTTGACGGCTCAGGAGGAAGCGTCCTCCATCTCCTTAGCCTCGTCGATAGAAGTCCAGGAATGGGTGATTTTGGCAACCGCCCCGAGCATGATCGAGGCCGAACAGTACTTTTCCTTGGAAAGCTCGATCGCCCTCTCCACCTTAGCCGGTGCAAGACCCCTGCCCTTGACGCGGTAATCGATGTGGATCGCGGTGAAGACCTTAGGGTCCGTCTCGGCGCGCTCGGCGGTGACCTCCACATCGCAATCCGTGACCTTCTCACGACCTTTTCTAAGGATCTGGACCACATCGAACGCTGTGCAGCCGCCTAATCCGATGAGAAGCATTTCCATGGGACGGATGCCGAGGTTACGGCCGCCATATTCGGGGGCGCCATCCATGACAACGGCATGGCCACTGCCGGATTCGCCCACGAACATCATGCCGTCGACCAGTTTGACCCGTGCTTTCATATGGTTTTTCCTTACTATACCTGAAGCATCTCACTCCTCCTTATACCGCTAACGCGGGGACATGGCGCAAATCCAGCTAGCTCCGCGTTTTGTCCTCAGGCTATGACACGGGCGAAGCGATCAGGGATTTCATCATGAAGCCTTCCTGCGACATCACACGGCTCCTCGAGATCATGGCGGCCCTGCGCACGCCCGGAACCGGCTGCCCCTGGGATCTGGAGCAGAATTTCGCGTCGATTGCCCCCTACACGCTCGAGGAAGCCTATGAGGTCGTTGACGCCATCGAGCGCGGCGACCTCGCCGATCTTCGGGACGAGCTCGGCGATCTGCTGCTTCAGGTGGTCTTTCACGCCCGCATGGCCGAGGAGCAGAACGCGTTCGCCTTCCCCGATGTGGTCGAAGCCATCACGCGAAAGCTGATCAGGCGCCACCCCCACGTCTTTGGAGACACCAAGGACCTATCGCCCGCAGAAGTGAAGAGCCTTTGGGACTCGATCAAGAGCAAGGAGAAGGCCGAACGGCGTGTGATCCGCGAGAAGATGGGGCAAATGCCCGAGGCTCACGAGGCTGGGTTTCTCGGCGGAATCCCAACGGCTCTGCCCGCGTTGACGCGCGCGCAGAAGCTGACGGCAAAGGCCGCGAAGGTCGGCTTCGACTGGCCGGAAGCCGCACAGGTCATCGACAAAATTCATGAGGAGCTGGAGGAGGTTAAGGAGGCATCTTCATCCGGCGCGCGAGACAGGATCGAGGACGAAATCGGCGACCTCCTGTTCTCTGTCACCAATCTCGCCCGCCATTTTGGCATCGATTCCGAGCGGGCCCTCCGGCGGACGAATGCCAAGTTCGAAAGACGCTTCAAGGCCATCGAGAAAGCTCTCGGAAAGCAGGACCGGAGCCTTGATGACGCCTCGCTCGAAGAGATGGAAGAGCTTTGGGTCGCCGCGAAACTGGCCGAGCGCGAGCCCGGTTCATCGTCATAGAACGCGGGCTTCTGGAAACCGGTTGAGGAAGCGGGGTTCTTTGCCGGCCACGAGGCGAACCTGGAGGATGGTGTGCCCATTCTCCGTTGTTTCGCGGCCCAGGATCTCCGTGTTCTCATGCAGCCATGCGAGCCCTTGCCCGTCCTCCGGCGCGACATCGATCTCGTAGGTCGGCCGTCCCATAGCCAAATGCTGCTCGATGGTGGCGAGAAGCTCCGGAATGCCGTCCCCGGTCAGGGCCGAGATGAGGATCGGTCGTCTTTCCTCGTCGGTTCGATGCGAGGTGGTGGCAAGCCTCTCACGATCCAGCGGGGACAGGAGATCCGCCTTGTTCCAAACCTCGATGATGCGCTTCGTATCGTCCGGATCGATGCCGAGTTCGCGCAGGACGACAGCCACGTCGCCGGCCTGAGCCTCTGTCTCCCCGTGAGACACGTCGCGGACGTGCAACAGGACATCCGCCTCGACCACGTCCTCCAGGGTGGCACGGAAGGCCGCCACGAGCATCGTCGGCAGATCGGAGATGAAGCCTACCGTGTCCGACAAAATGGCTTTCTCGCCGTGGGGCAGCTCAATGGCGCGGGATGTGGGGTCAAGAGTAGCAAACAGCATATTCTCGGCCAGAACATCGGCCTGGGTCATGCGATTGAACAGGGTCGACTTGCCGGCATTGGTGTAACCGACAAGGGCGACGATCGGGTAAGGCACCCGCCGGCGGCTCGTGCGGTGCAGAGAGCGCGTCTTCACGACGCTCTCGAGATCCCGCTCGATCCGGTTCATCCGCTCCTGGATCAGCCTCCGGTCGGCCTCGATCTGTGTCTCACCAGGGCCGCCGAGGAAGCCGAAGCCGCCACGCTGGCGCTCAAGGTGGGTCCAGGAACGGACCAGCCGGCCCTTCTGATAGGACAAGTGCGCCAGTTCGACCTGGAGCGTACCCTCCTTGGTGCGCGCCCGTCGCCCGAAGATTTCGAGAATCAGGCCGGTGCGATCGATGACCTTGGCGCCCCAGGCCTTTTCGAGATTGCGCTGCTGCACGGGACTGAGCGCGCAGTCCATGACGACGAGGCCGATCTCTTCCGCTCGGATCATACCGGCCAATTCGTCCACCTTGCCGCTGCCGATGAATGTCGCCGGTCGAGGCGAGGCTAGGGGCGCTATCAGCGATTTGGCGATGGTCAGATCGATCGCGAGGGCGAGACCGGTGATCTCATCGAGACGGGCTTCCGGAGGGCGAGGATTGGTCCCCTCGCCGTCCGCATCGACAACGCTGCGCCGTTTGCGCGTCAGGTAGGGTCCGACGACGAGCGTTCGTGTCCCTGCCGCAACCTCTTTTTCGGGTTCGGCAAGCTGAGCGAGACGTTCTTCCCCCGGACTACGTGGTTCCGTCACCTCAGGCCTTCTCGCCAGCCTCGTCGATCTGGTCGAACAACTGGACGGGCTGTCCTGGCATGATGGTGGAAATGGCGTGTTTGTAAACCAGCTGAGAATGACCATCCCTGCGCAGAAGGACGCAGAAGTTGTCGAACCAGGTAACGACGCCCTGAAGCTTCACCCCGTTCACGAGAAAGATCGTCAGGGGGATTTTCTGCTTCCGGACATAGTTCAGAAAGGTGTCCTGAAGATTCTGCGCGCGATCGCCCGCCATTGAAGTTGCCTCGCCAGCCCATCGCCGCCGGTCTTGGCTATGGGGCCGCCTGAATATGATTGTCCGCTTTCGTGCGGTCGGTGACCGGCACTTCTATTACAGGGCGAACCGCGGCGTTCGGCAAGGGGGGCTAAACGGTTCTACCTCCTCGGAGCATATTTTCCCGTGGATTGTAGGTTTTAGTTCTTTTCAGTTCGGAGAGATCAATCCCGTGCTGTAACGGTGAAGCCCCTCAACCGCCGATCCCGAGGGATTTCAGCTTTCGGTGCAGAGCTGACCGCTCCATGCCGATGAACTCCGCAGTCCTGGAGATATTGCCGCTAAAACGAGCAATCTGCGCCAGGAGATACTCGCGCTCAAAGATCTCGCGCGCCTCGCGAAGAGGCAGGCTCATGAGTTTCTCACCCCCCGCCCCGCCTGGGGTGCTTGGAACGAGTGCGCCGATCTCCGATGGGAGCATGTCTGCCGTAATCTCCGCATCGGGATCGCCAGAGGTCAGAATCATCAGCCGTTCGACGTTGTTTCGAAGCTGCCGCACATTGCCGGGCCAGTCGTGGGACTGCAGGACCGCCATGGCATCCTCCGCAATCCGCCGCTTCGGGAGGCCCGTCGTGGATGAAATCTGCTCCATGAAGAACTCGATCAGCTCCGGCACGTCCTCTCGCCGCTCGGCGAGCGAAGGCACACGGATCGGAATCACTCCGAGCCGGTGGAACAGATCCTCCCGGAATTGGCCTGCCGCAATCGCCGCCGGCAGGTCACGGCTGGAGGACGAGACGATGCGCACGTCCACATGGACCCGCGTCGTTCCGCCAACACGCTGGAAGTTCTGATCGACCAAGACGCGCAGGATGCGGTTCTGCGTCTCCCGCGGCATGTCGGCGATCTCGTCGATATAGAGAGTGCCGCCATGAGCTTCTTCGAGCGCGCCTACACGACGCCCCCCGCCCTCGCCGCCTTCGGTACCGAAAAGCTCCGCTTCCATGGTGTCCGGCGTGATCGTAGCGGCCGAGAGAACGATGAACGGACCATTGGCGCGCGTGGAGAGGCTGTGAACGGTTCGAGCCGTCAGCTCCTTACCGGAACCGGGTGCGCCAGTGATCAGGATGCGGGCATTGGTCGGCGCCGCCCGCTCCACGGCTTGCCGTAGCTGGTTGATGACGATCGACCGACCGGCGATGCGGCTCGCCTGCACGGAACGGGAGCGCAGGTCGCGAACCTCTCGTTTCAGGCGTGATGCCTCAAGGGCACGCTCGGCGACAAGAACGAGCCGGTCGGCCTTGAAGGGCTTCTCGATGAAGTCGTAGGCGCCCGTCTTGATGGCCGAGACTGCCGTTTCGATGTTGCCGTGGCCTGAAATCATCACAACCGGCAGATCGGGATGCTGGGACTTGATGATCTCCAGGACCTGGAGGCCGTCGAGCCGGCTTCCCTGCAGCCAGATGTCCAGGAAAACAAGGTGAGGTCGCCGTGTCTCAATGGCGGCCAGAGCCTCATCCGACGTGCCCGCCGTGCGGGTTCGGTTCCCTTCATCCTCAAGAATGCCGGCTACCAGCTCACGAATGTCGACTTCGTCATCGACGACGAGAATATCAGCGCTCATAGGCTTGCCCTGCGAGAGTCGTTTCGGCTGGAAGCGGCCGATGTCTCTTCCGATGCAACGTGTTTCGTCTTTGGGATCCACATGCGAACTTGCCCACCCCTGCCAGAGGGATTGTCGGCCAGTTCCATGCCACCTCCATGGTCTTCCAGAATCTTTGCAACGATCGGCAGACCCAGTCCGGTTCCACCCTCGCGCGTCGTCATATAGGGCTCCAGAAGGCGCTGGCGGCCCTCGACCGGGAAGCCCTTGCCGTTATCGGTCACGGCCAGGATCAGGTAGTCCGGGTGGGTGTCGTCGAGCCGCACCTCAATCCGCGCATGATCTCTCTCTTCCTCCGGCGCCGCCGCAATGGCTTCGGTCGCGTTCTTCACGATATTCGTGACGGCTTGCGAGATGAGCCGGCGATCGAAGGGCGCAACGAGTGAGCCTGCCGGAACCTGATCGATGAATTCAATCTCGGGATGGGCGATCTTCATCATGAAGATCACCTGGCGGATAGTCTCGGCGAGATCCTCGTTGCCGATGGTCGGCTTCGGCATGCGGGCGAAGGACGAAAACTCGTCGACCATCCGCTTGATGTCGTCGACCTGACGCACAATGGTGTCCGTGCATTGGTCGAACACCTCCCGGTCCGTGGTGATTACCTTGCCATATTTCCGGCGAATGCGCTCGGCGGAGAGCTGGATCGGTGTCAGGGGATTCTTGATCTCGTGAGCGATGCGCCGAGCCACATCGGCCCAGGCGGATGTGCGCTGTGCCAGCACGAGGTCCGTGATGTCGTCGAGAGTGATCACAAGATCCCTTTGGCCGCCGCGCGCCTGCTCGCTCGTCACGCGAACGTTGATGGTACGCTCCTTACCCTTTCGGGAAATGTGGATCTGCTGCTGCATCAGACGCTGGCGGCCAAGACTCATCTCCTCGACGAGCGCCGACACCTCCGGCAGAACCATGGTAATCGGTTGACCGAGCAGTTCCTTATGGGAGGTGCCGAGCAGAGCCTCGGTCGACGGATTGACGATGGTGATCTGTCCTCGGGCATTGACGCCGATGACGCCAGCCGAAACGCCCGCCAGAACCGCTTCAGTGAACCGGCGCCGACGATCCATGAGATCGCTGGCGGCCGTCAGCCCATCGTGCTGGCGGCGTAGTTCCGAAGTCATCTTGTTGAAGGTCTCGCCCAGATGTCCGAGATCGCCCTCACCCCGGCGCACCGGGACCTGGACATAGAAGTTTCCGGTTGCCACCTGGTCCGTCGCATGGATGAGTCGTCGGATGGGGGTGACGAGACGATTGGCGAAATTCAGTCCGAACCAGACGGCCGAGAGCAGCACGATCAGCGCAATCAGCGTGAACATGGAGGCGAAGGCGATCTGGATACCCGCCTTCTTCTGGTCGAGGGCCTCATAGAAGGCTACACCTGCTTCCGCGACCTGAGGGAACTCGAGCGCACGCGGATCAACTTCCCTGGCGACATAAAGGATGCGTCCGCCATGGGCATCCAGCTTCAGGGCGGAGCGGAAGATGTGGCCGGATTTCGGGAACAGGCAGAGGGCCTCTCGATTGCTGGCTTCCTGCAGATCCGTCGGTGTCGGCTGAGGAACGTTTTCGACCTTCTTGGCCTCTATACGCTCGACCACCGAGCCATCCGTATCCACGATCATGGCGAGAGGAAAGCCGAGGAAGACGGCGCGGGAATTCATGAACTCCCGGAAGAGGTTGCGGTCCGCGTCAAAGAGCACTTTGGCGCGGTTGAGATCGGCCGCCATCAGCTGGGTTTCGCGAGCGAGCGTCCGGCACTGCACCTCCCGATAGGACCGGGCGATGGAGACCGTATTGGTCATGAGATCTTTGAGAGCGCCGGTGAACCAGGGATCGAGGCCGCGTTCCAGGGTGACCGTCGCGACTGCCGCGACCAGGATGGCCGGCAGGACCGCTACGAGGCTGAACAGCCCGACGATCCTCACATGGAGACCGGCCGCTGCCGCCCCTGCCTTGCGTTCGCGAACCAGCTTGCGGGTCTGCCAGGCGACGATTCCGAGGAGCAGGGCGATCAGCACGCCGTTGAGCAGGAAGACCCAGACGACGACGTTGTGGGTCGGCAGCAGCGGAGTCGCGCCCGCGAGAATCAGGAACGTGGCGAGCGCCGAGGCCAGCGCCGACAGCACGGCTCCGTAGCCCAGCCAGCCGAGGCCGCTCTGGGACGGTTCGGCCGCCTGCCGTTGTGCAATACTGTCCTGCTCGATCAAGACTGAAGCCCCGCCAATCGGGTGCTTCGGTTCTGCACCCCGTCATGGGGTGATGCACCAACACAACACTGTGGTCAAATTATTACAGCAGCCGGCGGCTCAGGTCCGGTTGGACCGGACCACCATGAGCTCAAGGTCCCGTACCTTTTTGCGAAGGGTGTTGCGGTTGACCCCGAGAAGCTCGGCTGCCCGGATCTGGTTGCCCCTCGTCGCCGCAAGGGCTGCACCGATCAGGGGGCCTTCGATCTCGCGCAGGATGCGGTGATAGAGCCCAGGAGGCGGAAGCGTGTCCCGGAAACCCGAGAAATACTCGTTCAGATGCCGTTCGACGGCGTCGGACAGCCCTTCGGAGTTTTGCTGAGGCGATTGCGAAGTCTTTCCAGAGGTTTGAGGCATCAGCAAAGGCTGGGAATCGAGCTCGGCATCGATGATGGCCCCGGTGATCGTGTCCTGGGGATAGAGCGCCGCCAGACGCCGCACGAGGTTTTCCAGCTCGCGGACATTGCCCGGCCAGCGGTACCGCTTGAGCCGATCCATGGCTTCCACATCGAGCTGCTTGCGGGCTAGGCCTTCCTTTTCCACGAGCATGAAGAAGTGACGGGCAAGATCCGGGATGTCCTCGACCCGTTCGCGCAGCGGCGGAAGCCGCAGAGGTACGACGTTGAGACGGAAATAGAGGTCCTCGCGGAAAAGGCCCTGCTGGATCAGGACGCGCAGGTCCTTGTTCGTCGCGGCGACAATGCGGACATTGGTCTTGATCGGAACGCGGCCGCCGACGGTCGTGTACTCGCCCTGCTGGAGAACGCGCAGAAGCCGGGTCTGGGCCTCCATGGGCATGTCGCCGATCTCGTCGAGGAACAGCGTGCCACCTTCGGCCTGTTCGAAACGGCCCGTATTGCGGGCGGTCGCCCCGGTGAAGGCGCCCTTCTCGTGACCGAAGAGCTCAGATTCGATCAGTTCGCGCGGAATCGCCGCCATGTTCACGGCCACGAACGGGCCCTGCCGGCGCTTTCCGTAATCGTGGAGTGCCTTGGCGACCAGTTCCTTGCCCGTGCCGGACTCACCCGTGATCATCACCGTCAGGTCCGTCGGCATCAGACGGGCCAGCGCCCGGTAGATCTCCTGCATGGCGTGGGAGCGGCCAACGAGCGGAATATCCTCGTTCTCCGGCGACGGGTTGGCTCCGGTGGGAACGCTCCGCGGCCGGGACAGGGCTCGCCCTACGACGGCGACGAGTTCTTTCAGATCGAAGGGCTTCGGCAGATATTCGTAGGCCCCGCGCTCGGAGGCCTTGATGGCGGTCATGAACGTGTTCTGGGCGCTCATGACGATGATGGGCAGCTCCGGGCGCATCTTCTTGATACGGGGCAGGAGATCGAAGGCATTCTCGTCCGGCATCATCACGTCGGTGATGACCAGATCGCCATCCCCTTGAGCCACCCAGCGCCAGAGGGTTGCGGCATTGCTGGTCGAGCGAACCTCGTACCCGGCCCGTGACAGGGCTTGGTTCAGGACGGTTCGGATGGCAGCATCGTCATCGGCAAGAAGAATCTGTCCGCTGGGCATCTGTCAGTCTCACAAATCGGCTCCGCGCCCGTCATCGGCGCGGTGCATGGGTAGGAGAATTCGGAAAGTGGTCCGTCGGGGCGCCGGCTCGCATTCGACGATGCCGCCGTGATCGCCGACGATCTTTGCGACGAGGGCAAGGCCGAGGCCGCTGCCCTGAACCTTCGTCGTTACGAAGGGATCGAAAAGATCGGTCATGAGCTCGGGAGGAATTCCGGGGCCATTGTCGATGACACTCAGCTCGATCGGCAAGCTCACCCTTTCCTGCGAGCCGGGGATCTGAAGCCGGACGCCGGTCCGGAAAGCCGTCGACAGGATGATCTCGCCATCCGGCGCGTCGATGCCGATGGCCTCGGCCGCGTTCTTGACCAGGTTTAGAATAACCTGGATCAGCTGATCCCGGTTGCCGAGCACCGGGGGTAGCGAAGGATCGTAGTTCTCGACGAAGCGGATGTGCCGGGCGAAGCCCGATTGCGCGAGGCGCTTCACGTGATCGAGCACACCGTGGATGTTCACCGCGCCCCGCTCGACCGGCCGTTCCTCTCCGAACAGCTCCATGCGCTCTACGAGCTTCACGATGCGATCGGTCTCGTCGCAGATGAGACGCGTCAGCAGCCGATCGTCTTCGCTCGCCGATTGCTCGAGGAGCTGCGCCGCGCCGCGGATGCCAGAGAGCGGGTTCTTGATTTCGTGCGCCAGAAGCGCGCCGAGTGCCGTGATGGAGCGTGCCGCGCCGCGATGGGTCAGCTGGCGGTTCATCTTGTCGGCAATCGTCCGCTCCTGGAGCATAACGATCACGCTGTCGCTGTCATCACCCAGCGGGCTGGCCGAAACGTCGACGATGCGTTCTGCGCCAAGCCGTGGGCTGCCGATATCGACCCGATGCTCGCTGACGCTGGAACCCCGCTGACGAACATCCTCCACCAACGCCATCACCGGCGAGCCGAAGGGCAGGAAGTCGCTGAGCTTCTGGCGCAGCATCATGCGCAGGCTCATCTCAAAAAAGGATTCGGCCGCCGTATTGGCATGCACGATCCGAAGCTCCGGTCCGATGGTCAGAACCGGGATCGGCAGCGCGTTCATGATGACGTCGTTGATGGCCGCCATCGTCATGCCGCCTCCCTATCCTGTCGGCTGTAGAGGGAGCGCAGTAGGGTAATCACGGTCCGGGATTCCTCGGATGTTACGAGCGCTGTCCTAACACTCGGTGTGATGTGGAAGCCGGAAGCGAGAGCCACATCGGCATAGGCGGCAAGGTGCTTGCGGGCATGGCGGATGCCAGTCCTCTCGCCATAGAGAGACAAGAGTCCCTCATAATGTTCGACGGCGATCTCGGTCATCTCTTCCGGCGACGGATCAGCGATGATCACACCCTGCAGGGCCGCCCCGATCTGACCGACGACCCACGGCCTTCCGACCGCCGAGCGCCCGATCATCACGGCCGCGGCTCCTGAGGCGGACAGGCAGTCCTTCGCATCTTCGAGCGAACCGATATCGCCATTGGCGATGACCGGGATGTTTACGCTTTGGACGACGGCAGCGATGGCGCTCCAGTCGGCTTGTCCTTTGTAAAACTGCTGCCGTGTCCGGCCATGCACTGTTACGGCCTGCACGTCGAGGCTCTCGGCCCGGCGGGCGAGTTCCGGCGCATTGATCGTATCATGGTCCCATCCAAGGCGCATCTTGACGGTCACGGGGACGCTGGCCGCTTGCACGGTCGCCTCGATGAGCCGGGCGGCATGATCGAGGTCGCGCATGAGGGCCGAGCCGGCATAGCCGCCGATCACCCGCTTGGCGGGGCAGCCCATATTGATGTCGATGATGCGGGCCCCTGCCCCTTCGGCCACCCGAGCGGCTTCCGCCATCCAGTGCGGCTCGCATCCGGCCAACTGGACCACGTGAGGCTCGATTCCGGCACCCTCGGCTCTGAGCTGCGCCTCCTCCGAGCCCTGGACCAGCTCATCTGATGCTACCATTTCGGACACGACGAGACCGGCTCCCAAGCGCTTGGCAATGCGCCGGAAGGTGACGTCCGTCACTCCGGATAAAGGTGCAAGAACGACCGGGACGTCGACCTTCACAGGACCGACGCTGAAACCGCCTTCGCCTAATTTTTGATCAAAACTCATTGTGCCTAATCAATAGCCATTTCAGTGTCAGGTGCAAGCCCCTCCCACAGGGATTTGCCTTCTGCCCACCTCACGCTTAGGAGAGCGTTTGTTACAGCGAGTTCCCTGAATGTCAGTTGCCGCCCTCATCGTTGCCGCAGGACGTGGATCAAGAGCGGGTGAAGGGGTCCCGAAGCAATATCGTTTGCTCCAAGGGCAGCCCGTTCTGGCAAGAACGCTTACCGCGTTTCTCTCTCACCCCGGGGTCAGCAGGACCGTCGTGGTGATTCATCCTGACGATCGCGAACTCTATGAAGGAGCGATCGGAGCCTTACCATCCCTGCCACCGACAATTCTGCCATGCATCCATGGCGGTGAGACGAGGCAGATCTCGGTGAGGAACGGGCTTGAGGCACTGGCAGCGCTGAATCCCGAGATTGTTCTCGTTCACGATGCAGCCCGGCCCTTTGCCGGTCCCGATCTCATTGACCGTGCCATCGAGGCCGCACGGCATTGGGGCGCCGCCGTGCCAGGAACGCCCGTGACCGATACGATCAAGGTGATTGGGGATCGGTCCGAAGTGATCTCTACCCCTGATCGTTCGACCCTCAGAGCCGTACAGACTCCGCAATCTTTCAAATTTTCGCTCATTCTCGATGCGCACCGCAAGGCAGTCGCCGCAAACCTGCATTCTTTCACGGATGACGGCGCCTTGGCGGAATGGGCCGGTCTGTCGGTTCATGTCTTCGCGGGCGATCCCGGCAATATCAAGCTCACCCATCCGGCGGATTTCCAAGAGGCAGAGCAGCGTTTGAAAGGCGAGGCCATGACTTACGTGACCCGACTCGGTACCGGCTTCGACGTGCATGCCTTCGGCGAAGGCGATCATGTCTGGCTCGGCGGGATCAAGGTTCCCCATGACCGGGGCGTTGTCGCGCACTCGGACGGCGACGTGATCTTGCATGCTCTGACGGATGCCATCCTCGGTGCACTCGCCGATGGCGATATCGGCACCCATTTTCCTCCGACCGATCCGCAATGGCGCGGCGCCTCCTCCGACCGGTTTTTGGCCCATGCGGTGAACCTTGTTCGCAAGCGCGGCGGCATTGTTGATCATCTGGACACGACGCTGCTCTGTGAGAAGCCGCGGCTGGGACCGCACCGGGAAGCGATGCGCCAGCGGATTGCCGAGATTGCCGGGCTTAGGCTCGATCAGGTCTCGCTCAAGGCGACTACGACGGAAAAGCTTGGATTTACCGGCCGCAGTGAGGGCATTGCCGCTCAGGCCGCCGCGACGATCCGCCTGCCGGAGGTAAGTGCATGACGCCCGCGATGACGAACCGCGCCGCGGCGCTCCTGGACGCCTACAAGGGCAAGGGCCTGAAGATCGCGACCGCCGAATCCTGCACCGGCGGCCTCGTGGCGGCCCTGCTGACGGAGATCTCCGGCTCCTCGGCCGTGGTGGAGCGCGGGTTCGTGACCTATTCCAACGAAGCCAAGACGGAGCTGATCGGGGTTCCGGCCGATCTGATCGCCGCCCACGGAGCCGTAAGCGAACCGGTGGCCCGCGCCATGGCCGAGGGGGCACTCGCCCATTCCCGGGCCGATGTGGCGGTCGGCATCACCGGGGTCGCCGGTCCGACCGGTGGGACGGCGACGAAGCCGGTGGGGCTCGTCCATTTCGGCCTGGCTCGGAACGGCGCCGAAACCGTCCATCTGGAGCGGCGCTACGGTGCTCTCGGTCGCGAGACTGTCCGCCGCCGGGCGGTGGAGGATGCGCTGGCGCTGCTGGAGCAGGCGGTTCGCTGATCAGGCCATCCTTGCTCCGGCCTGCGTTGCCGAGGGCACTCCGTAGATCTCGTCCGCTCGCTCCTCGAAGGCTTCCGTGAACTTGCGGAAGGCCTTGTCGAAGACGGAGCCCATGACAAGGCCGAGGGCGAAGCTCTTGAACTCGTAATTGATGTAGAACTCGACCTCGCAGCCCCCACCCGGCATCTCGCGGAAGGTCCAGCGATTCTCGAGATACTTGAACGGTCCATCCACGTATTCGACCGTGATCTTCAGGCGCGGGTCGTCCAGGGTCACGCGGGTCGTGAAGGTTTCCTTGATGGCCTTGTAGCCGACCGACATGGTGGCGACGAGCGATTCGATGCCCTCCCCGCTCTGGACCCGGCGCATGACGTGCAAGTCCTCGCAGAGCGGCACGAATTCCGGGTAGCGCTCCACATCGGCCACGAGGGCGAACATCTGAGCCGGCGTATGCTTGACGGAACGCGTGGTGCGAAAGGTCGGCATGCTCAGGCGGCCTCTTTGCGGGTTGTGAGAGCGGCCTCGAGGGCCGGGATGTCGGAGCGGGAACGCAGCACGAAAACGCGCTGATCGGGACGCAGACGCTCCAGCATACGCATGGTCTTGGGCCGCATTGTCTCCGGATAGGACCAGATCCAGCGCATGAAGGACCAGTCGAACCGCTCCGGGCCGGCGGTGCCGAGATCCGGCCGCGACCGGCCATAGTTCTTCGCCACCCGCCAGAGCACGCTTAAAGCACACTGCCAGCGCGGCAGGTCGAGCCAGACGATCACTGTCGCGCGGGGCACGCGGATGTCGAAGGTGCTGGCGTAATTGCCGTCCATGACCCAGGCCGTCCTGGCCGCCAGCGCCTTCACCCGCTCGCGCCATTCGGCCTTGGCGGGCATGGACCAGCCAGGCCCGAAGTATTCCTTGTCGAGGTGGATCAGCGGCAGGTCGAGGCGCCCGGCGAGGCGGCTCGCCAGGGTGCTCTTGCCCGCGCCCGGGCTGCCGATGACCAGTATGCGCTGCATGCCTCGCCCGAATCGTGCTCGTCAGTTTAGCCGAGCTTCGTCAGACGAGCCGCCTTCAGCTTGGCAAAATCCTCTCCCGCGTGATGCGAGGAGCGCGTCAGCGGGGTCGACGAGACGAGGAGGAAACCCTTGGCGTAGGCAGTGGTTTCAAAGGCCTTGAATTCGTCCGGCGTGACGAAGCGGATCACCTGATGGTGCTTCTTCGTCGGCTGGAGGTACTGGCCGATGGTCATGAAATCCACATCCGCCGAGCGCAGGTCGTCCATGAGCTGGAGCACCTCGTTCCGCTCCTCGCCAAGGCCGACCATGATGCCGGACTTGGTGAAGATGGTCGGATCGAGCTCCTTCACCTGCTGCAGCAGGCGGATGGAGTGGAAATAGCGCGCGCCGGGCCGGACCTTCAGATATTTTGACGGCACCGTCTCGAGATTGTGGTTGAACACGTCGGGCTTGGCTGCGACCACGATTTCGAGCGCGCCGGGTTTCCGGAGAAAGTCCGGCGTCAGGATCTCGATGGTGGTCTTCGGGCTCCGGGCGCGGATCGCGTGGATCACGTCGGCAAAATGCTGCGCGCCGCCGTCGGCCAGGTCGTCGCGGTCGACGGAGGTGATGACCACGTGCTCCAGGCCGAGCTTCTCGACCGCCGTCGCCACGCCCTCGGGCTCTTGTCGATCGAGCGCCTGCGGCAGGCCGGTCTTCACGTTGCAGAAGGCGCAGGCCCGGGTGCAGGTGTCGCCCATGATCATGAAGGTGGCGTGCTTCTTTTCCCAACACTCGCCGATATTGGGGCAGCCGGCCTCCTCGCAGACCGTCACGAGCTTGTTCTCGCGCACGATCCGGTTGGTCTCGGCCCATTTGGGCGAGCCCGGCGCCTTCACGCGGATCCAGTCGGGCTTGCGCTGCTGAACGGGCTGGTCTGGCCGATGCGCCTTTTCCGGGTGGCGAGGACGCTGATCCTTGTTCAGTAGGTCGAGAACGACGGCCATGAAGCTAAAACCCTTGAGGAAGCCAAAACCCTTGAGGCGAAGGGACCCCGCCCTTCCTGATGTGCCGCTGATTTAAGACTTTCGGCGCACATTCGCAAATGCTCAGATGGCAGGGCTGCGTTTCGTGCAGCCGTGGTTACCGCCGCTGCGGGGGCCTCGAAGCCTGTCCGCCACCCCTTCCCGTCATCCCGGACTGCGAAGCCGATCCGGGATCGTTGGCAGGATGTGGCGCGCGAACCTCAACACTGTCATCCCCGCGCAGGCGGGGATCCATAAACGCCCTCATGGCAGAATGAAGCTGCGTCAGCGGTTATGGATCCCGGGCTCCGCTTCGCGGCCCCGGGGTGACAGTGCTTTACTTGTCCTGCGATTCCGGATCTCCGCTCCGCTTCGTCCGGGATGACCCCTGAGGGGGTGGCATGACCGTCAGGCTCCAAGGCCTCATCGCTGGCGCAGCGCCGCCTCGAAGCTGGCGCGCTGGTCGATCCAGAACGTGCGATGCTCGTGCATCTCCTCCAGCACTGCATCGGCGAAGCGCTTGCGATTCTCGAAAAAGCACGGCGGGCCAAGACCGCCCTGGCAGCGACGCTCGTTGCGGCAGGAGCGCTTGCGACACTCGCCCGGCATGTGGATGACGTCGGCGAGACGACGCAGGGCATCGTCGACATCGGGCATGCGGGACAGGATGTGCTGAACACGGCTCATGACAAAACCTCGAAGCAATGAAGGACTGAAAAAGACTTTTGGGAAGAAAAGGCATGCACCTGCGGGCTCGGGCGCCGCTTCGGCTCCGAGCCTTTGAGGCAATCGAGGGTGGCGCGAATGGCAGCCCGGCTCGATGGCAAATTGTTTGGAAGAGCCGGATATGCCCTTCGCGCACGGCTTCTTTAGGCGGACAGGAGAGGCCAGCTCAGTCAACCGCCCAAGGCGTGATCCGTCTGCTCGACGGGGGCCTTGGACCGATCCCGACTACCCGCCCAGCATCCTGGGCCTCCCGTCGACACAGCTTGCGAGGCCATGCCACGGGACCGCGCCTGCCTCCACACTGCGACGCCTCGCGAGCGCGCCCCTCGATAGAGGCAGGTCTAGGACAAGGATATAGCCAAGATTGGGAATGATGTCAAGAACAAAATAAGAACAGTATCCATCTATTTAACAGCAAGGCGATTTGCTAACCCACCCTATTCATGAGACATGTTGATGTTTGCCGTTCTGGACTGCGATCGCGGGCGCTCGTTGCGTCTGTTTCATCGCGATGAGGTCTGGAATATGGGGAACGCGTTGGCAGGAGTTGGA